>JAZSLE010000019.1:0-2644 GCA_045535215.1 Eubacteriales bacterium | reverse complement strand
GTCTTAACGGGCTTTATCTTATAGCCGTCAAGCGTCATTTCACTGCGCAAAAATCCAAGCTTGTCCACACTCACCTCGCCTCTTACCGTAACGTGATATATCTTGTCTACGTGTCCCGACGGATGCGTGAGCTTGTTTGTCAGCGCACCGTCGTTTGTGAACAGTAAGAGTCCCTCTGAGTTCATATCAAGTCTGCCGATAGGGTAGACACGCATATTTATATATTCTCCAAGCAAGTCAAGCACGCATTTTCTGTCTTTTTCATCGGAGAGCGTAGTAACGTAGCCCTTGGGCTTATACATCATAAGATATATTTTCTCTCCGCTTTGACTTATTTTTTTACCGTCAATGCGGACAACGTCTCTTGAAGATACGCTGTCGCCGATCTTTGCTTCGACGCCGTTAACCGTAACACGTCCTTCTTCAATAGCTTTCTCTGCGGCACGGCGGCTCATAACGCCGCAGGCCGATATGTATTTTTGAAGTCTTTCGATTTTCATTTTCCGAAAATTCTCCTGATAAAATCAATTACTTTGCTCATAAAGGATCTTGCCTGTAAAGACGCAACGTCTTCATCCAAAACGAGTGACGATGAATCGACGGGTACGTCGTTATAATATATCATTACTTCACCCACTACGTCGCCGCTTGATGCGGGTGCGTATATAAAGCGGGGCAGATGAACCTTGATGCTGATGCAGTCAAGCTCTTTTTCGTCACCGAGTGCAATACTCGTTCTGCCGTTATATTTAACGTTTACCGAATCGACGGGTGCTCCGACAACGTCGACAGTGTAGCCCGTCTGTATCGGAAGCTCATAAGATCTATATACGGGAAATGCTTCTCTGTAAAACATAAGATGCTGATTGAAATCGTCAACGCATCCGAGTGTCACACAAATAAGCCTCACGCCGTCCTTTTGCGCACAGCTCACAAGACAACGCCCCGAAACAGTCGTAAATCCCGTCTTGCCGCCTATTATATCATCGCTCATCTTAAGAAGACGGTTATGATTTGAAAAGTATCTCGTCGTTTTGTCGGGCATATCGAAGCTTGCTGTTTTGCTTGAGGATATACGTGCAAAGTCCTCGTTATCCATCGCATTCTTCATTATTATTGCTAAATCGTACGCCGTTGAATAATGCTCGGGATGGTCAAGACCGTGAGGATTTGTAAAATGGGAATCCTTGAGTCCGAGAGAGCAGACGTATTCGTTCATAAGGTCTGCAAATTCATCTATGCTTCCGGATGTAGCAAGGGCGAGTGCGGTTGCCGCATCGTTGCCCGATTCAAGAAGCATTCCGTAAAGCAGAGCTTCAACGGTGATTCGTTCGCCCTCGTATAAATATATGGACGAGCCTTCGATCCCGCAGGCTTCTTTGGGCACGCTTATCTCCTTTTTGATATCGTCCGTATTCTCAAGCACGACTATTGCGGTAATTATCTTCGTCGTACTTGCAATAGGCAGCCTCGTGTGCGCCATATTTTGAGAAAACATCTCTTCTGTGTCACTTACCATAACGACGTGCGGGCAGGAATAAAACGCCGAGGCTTTGTAACACGGTAAGGTAAAGGACATAATCAGCGTCAAGAATAATGCGGTGATCTTTTTCAATGTAAGTCTCCTATAATTTACTTTATGAAATTATATGACGGGAGTCCTTACATAATTCTAAAACTTATTTGGATATTTCTTCGCTTTCTTCGTCCTCGACTGAAGCGGAGGTGAAGATATTCTTTATCTTTTCAATTATTTCGGGAGCCTTGGTGATGATGCTGTCGACCGACGCTATGGGATCCTGAATGCTCGGCGTGCTGTTCATATTCAATATCTTCGTGTCGCCGTTTGCGCTGACAACAATGAATGCAACGGGGGAGACAGTAACGCCCGCACCGTTACCGCCACCAAAATTTTGGAGTGCGGTATTCTTGTTCGTAACGTAGTCAACACCGCCCGATGCAATTCCGATCGATACCTTTGATACGGGAATAATGGTAGTGCCCGAATCGGTATTGATGGGTGTACCGATTATGGTGTTTGCATCAACGATCTGCTGGAGGTTGTCTATTGCCGTTTTGATTACTTCGTTAAGCTTGCTCATCGTCGTTCTCCTTTATTGTTTCTTCATCGTTTTCATCAAGATCTAAAATTGCGGGAGTGTCTGTGCTTTCAACTACAAGCTCGCTATCCTCCTCGTCATCGGAGAAGCTCTCCAAGGGAGGAAGATCATCGATAGAGGAAATACCGAAGACTCGTAGGAAATTATCGGTCGTTCTGTAGGTGAAGGGCTTACCGGGAACGTCAAGACGTCCGCAACACTCAATAAGCTTCTTTTCACATAAAATATTGACCGTATTACTGCTTTCTATTCCTCTGACCTGCTCGATATAAGCCTTGGTGGTCGGTTGCTTGTATGCAATTATTGAAAGCACCTCGTAGGCCGCCTTGGAAAGCTGTCCCTTTGCCTTATCGGCAAGCGCTCTTCTTACGATATCGGCGTATTCACTGCGTGTGCAAAGCTGTGCGCTCTGCTCATAAAGAATAACGTGAACGCCGCTGTGCTCGGAATTGTATTTTTCCTTGAATTCTTTCATTATATTGAGAAGCTGCCACATCGGAACTTCCAAAACTGCGGAAAGTTTC
>JAZSLE010000192.1:0-5070 GCA_045535215.1 Eubacteriales bacterium | reverse complement strand
GGTCGGAAATAAGCGTATCGCTTACAGTATATCGGACCTCGCCGTCAACGTTGACGGCTATTTTTTTATCATTACACATAAATTCACCATTCTTACAAGGAAAACAGTACTGCACCGAAATACGTTACCGTATTTACTCCGTTGATATACTTCATTCCAGCGAGAGCGGCAAGCTTTGAAACGTTTACACCGTACGCCTCAAGGGATGATATAGCCTTATCGGGATATCTGCACGGCTCGTTGGTTACCTTTGAACACACCTCACAAACACCGCATCCTCCTGCGGATATGTGAAGATACGAGGATACCTTATCCGAAGGAAAGGCGTCACGAATGCCAAAGGATACCCTTTTATGCTCCTTTTTCGCCTCAATCATTCCCTCGTAGTCAAAGCTGTCCTCAAGCTCGCCTATGGTCTGATATACCAACGCGTAGTCGTATTCCTTGATCTTTGCCATAAGCTCGTGTATCTCTCCTACGTCGGGAGGACACATCCAGCACTTACCGTATACTCCGCACGTATTTGCTGCACACATGTCGCGGAATCGGGCGTCAAGCTCTATTTTGTCCACGTCTATTATCGCCGCGTTTTTCACTCCGAGTGAAAGAACGGCATCCGTCAATTCGCGAAATACCTTTTCTTTATTTTCCATAAAACTCATTTACAGCCCCAAAGAATGCATTGATATTTTCCCACGGAGTAAGAGGTGGGATATCGCATCCGGACGAAATTACAAAGTTTTTGTTCGTGCAGCATTTCTCCATAAGAGCAAGCGTTTCTCTTCTTACGTCCTCGGGCGTACCGAGTTTAAGAATGCCCGCGGGATCAATGTTACCCATTACGGGAACGTCTGTCGGCATTCCGTCAAGCATTGCACGCATATCGGATGCGTTTCCGAAATGGTATGCCGCCGCTCCGATGCTCTTTATGGAATCAAGCATATACTGAACGTTATCACCGCAGTTGTGATATACGAGGACAAAGCTGTCGTCCTGAACGCTGTCAGCTATTCTCTTTACATAAGGAGCAGAAAACTCCGACTCAAGCATGGGAGAAAGCAATCCCGAAACAGGCTCCGCGATAACTATGCCGTCAGCACCCGCTTCCTTATATGCAAGAGCATACTCGGTCAAAAAGCTTGTGGTCTTTTCAAGCACCGTATGTACGGTATCGGGATCGTCGTAGCACTCCATCATTATCTCGGAAACGTCCATAAGTCTTGCCGCAAGTGAAAAGGGGCCTATCATACCCGCAAGCACGGGACGGTCGGTTATCATTTCCTTTGCCTTTTTTACGGCGTCTATATAAAGACCCGAACGGCAGGCGCCTACCTTCGGCACCTCAAGGGCGTTTGCCTCGTCCTCATCGTTTACGAGTCTGCCTACGACCGTAGGAACCTCGTCGTCGGAGACGTGTATTGTTGCCCCAAAGCACTCAGCCTCAACAGAAAGGTCCATAAAGCTTACCGATGCCGCGGAATCGGCATTATCCGCGACCAGCTTCATTCCGAGTGCCTGCTTTTCACTGTCGGATATAAGCTCCTTTACACTTATTCCAAGCAAGCTTACGCAAGGAAACGAGAGTATCGGCATAGCCTTTTTCGTATCTGCCTCAAGCATTTCTTCTAACCAAAGCTTCATATTCTTTTTCATACGTTGTCACCTTTAATTATAATATTTCAAAATTCGCTTACGAATAAAAATAAGCATACTTTTCTATGGATTCTATTGTGGTCAGCTCTATCTTGCAAGCTTATATATGATATCGTATGCACGCTCAAGATCGTCCATCGTGCAATGCTCCTGCACAAAATGAGACGTACAGCATATCCATCTACTTCCCTTCAGCTTTGCGAAAACGCGTCTTATTTCGTTTTCAAGCTTATCGATGGACATGATGCCGATAGCGGTCTGAACGCAGACGCCTCCGAGTATGGCAAACTTATCTCCGTACTTTGAAAGGTAGGTGTCGTATGACATACCCGCGCTTTCTTGCCACGGATGTACCATATCGATACTCATCTCCGCTACGCGGTCTGTGACCTTTTCTATGCACCCGTCAGAATGGAGGCTTGCAAACACACCCCTGCCGTGAATATGATCGACCACCTTCTTGAAAGGATCGTGTATCAACTCATCCCACATCGAAGGACTGAAGAGAAGATCCTTTTGAGAGCCCCAGTCATCAGAGATATGCACCATATCAACACCTGCGTCTATGCAGTGATCCGCAAAGCGAATATTCCATTCCGCCTGCCTCTTGTAAAGCTCGCGTATCTCGTCGGGATACATAGCGAGGTACATCAGCTGATTCTCTATGCCGAAGACGTTGTTAAAGCTTTCAAAGAAGCCGGGAGTCTGAACGTAGCAGAAGCGGTCGCGAGCCTTATGATGTTCAAGGCTTCGCCTCACGTTGTCGTACGCCTTTACGTTGTCCACGTCGCCGAAGAAATCATTTTCGAGCAAAATATCGGGAGTAAGCTCCTCATTTTCGCTTTTAAGTGCATTTATTTTATTCTTGTCGTATGCTCCGGGCCCCCCGAAGATGTGTGCCATATCAAATTCGTACTTATCCTCAAACGCCGCAACAGAGCCGAATCTTCGGGTTATCGGATCGGAAAGATTGGCAGAGACCCAACCGTATATCGGCTGTCTGTCCACCTCTTTTCCGAGAAGCACGTTTTTTACTCTCTCAGTGCTGTTCATATAACAGTTATCAATATTTACCGAGCTTATTGGCAAGCTCAGCTATTGCCTTCATATTTTCGTAGGATACCGAGTTCGGTATCGAGTGGTCGGACGAGAATACGTATCCGCCGCCCTCCTTCATCAAGGGGATTATACGCTCCATTTCCGCAAGCACAAGCTCGGGCTTATCCATTATCTGTGCGTTTATTCCGCCGTGGAACGCAAGCTTGTCTCCGTAAAGCTTCTTGAGTCTTGCAGGATCCATTCCCGCCTTTATCTCAAGCGGATTCAGCATCTGAACACCCGCGTCGATAATATCCGGAATAAACGGCTCTATAAAGCCGCAGGAATGAAGCTCTGTGACAAGTCCTCTCTCATGCGCCCAATCAGCCGCTCTCTTGTGATAGGGCTTAAGAAATTCGCGATAAAAATCAAGGGAGAAGAAGGTTGAGTTCTTATATCCCATATCGTCATACCAAAAGATGCCGTCTACCTCGTATCCGGCGTCAAGTATTCTCTGACAAAGGTCAAGAGAGGTAGTGAGATAGGTGTCAAATACATCCTTTACCCATTCGGGATCGTCGTACATTCCGCAGAGAAGGTTTTCGGTTCCTATCATATGCGAATGAGCAACGTCAAACCCAAACCAAACGACGAGCTGTATAAAGCGCCCCTCTGCCTTCCATATGGGATAGTTCTTCTTAAGATAGTCCCACGGAATTCTGCGGTCGTTGTATTCAAGCATTCTCTGCTTTGCCTCAGGCCATTTTTCGGGTGAGTCATAGTAGCAGGACAGAGTTTCGGGAGTGGAGTCAAGCTCGTTAAAGACTCTTCTCGTCTGCCCCCAATCGGTCGTCTTTACGGTATATCTGTCGTTCTCCTCTATAACCTTTACGTGATACAAAGGAGAGTTGTTAGTACTTATTCTTACCGTTCTGTCGTATCCGAAATGTGTTATCCAGTCGACACTGCGCGGCATTCCCTCATCGTACCAGCGTTTCTTAGTTCCCGCCCAGGCAGAATCCACCATAGGTATTCTGTCTATTTCCTGACGCTTATACAAACGAAGCATGCGCTCTCTTTCTGTTAATATCGTCATTTCCTATACCTCGTGATATGTAGTTAAGTATATAAATATTCTTCCGTATTCTGAATATGCGGCAGGATCATACTGTGTTTAGTCTGCCTTGATCAAGGCAGCGTCTCCGCACGTTACGTGCTTTGAGTGCTCACATATAATACTACCGCATACTCTTATTATTTCATATTGAGATCATTCCTGACAGAACTTTACCGCAGCGTCAGCAGCGCTTGCAGCGTCTACCGTATAGCAATCCGCGCCTATAGCCTTGCAGAAATCCTCGCTTACGGGAGCTCCGCCGACCATTATCTTGATCTTATCGCGAACACCTGCCTCGGTCGCAAGCTTTACAACGTTAGACATAACGTCCATAGTTGTTGTAAGAAGAGCCGAGCAGCAGATAACCTTGCATTCCTGCTCAATAGCGGTCTGTACAAACTTTTCTGCCGGAACGTCGACACCGAGGTCGATGACCTCAAGTCCCTTGCCTTCCATCATCATACGTACGAGGTTCTTTCCGATATCGTGGAGGTCACCCTGAACTGTTCCTATGCATACGCGTCCGCTTGCCTTTACACCGTTTTCAGCAAGATAAGGCTTAAGTATCTGAACGCCCATATTCATTGCTCTTGCCGCAACGAGCACCTCAGGAACGTATACCTCGTTGTTCTTGAATTTTTCGCCAACAACGCTCATACCTGCAAGGAGTCCCTCGTTAAGTACCTTTTCGGGATCTGCTCCCTCATCGATTGCCTGCTGTACCATCTCCTTAACGATCTTTGCCTTACCGCGCTGAAGATTTTCCGAAATTTCGCTTAAAATAACCATAATTTTTTCTCCTTTTGGATCTCTAATTTGTTCGGTCGCGCACGAGCTTCGGTATTTACTCGGCGTCATTCCCGTATATGTATTGAAATTTTGATAAAACGACTGTAAGTCCTTCAAGCCGCACTGCTCAACTATATTTTCTATGTTGAGGCTCGTGCATCTGAGAAGGTGGCAAGCGTGATCCAGCCTGACGCTCTTCAGGTACTCCGAAAACGGCTTACCCGTAAAGCCCTTGAATATACGGCTGAGATACGACTTGCTTACGTAAAGGGACAGCGCGATAGATTCAAGCGTAAGATCGCTCTCTCCGAAATGCTCTGTTACCGTACGTATAGTTGAATTTATGACCCGCCATTCCTTCGGCGACAGTGCTTCTACGTTTTTTATTGCGCTGTTAACGTATCTTTCCACGGTTATCAGCATAAGACTCAGATATGCGCTTACGCATTCACGCCAATCGTTGTCGAGATTAG
>JAZSLE010000027.1:0-10737 GCA_045535215.1 Eubacteriales bacterium | reverse complement strand
GGTATATCCGCATTTTTGGATCCTGTTCATAATTCCCTGCCAATCGGCCACTCCGTCGAATGGCATAAGATGCGAGTCGTCAAGCCATGTGACCTCATTCGGATCTGCCATTGCAAGATTATCGTTGAAATGTGTTGCGATAAGCTTGCTTCCGTAAAGTGCTGTCATATCGTTGCTGAAATTATAGCACATTTCGTGTCCCGTGTCCCAACAAAATCCCACTGCATTCGATCCGCCGAGAGCTTTCATAACGGTATCAAGATATTCGTTGCATTCGACATTCTCAAATGCAAGCTTCACTCCCGCTTTCTCTGCGTGCTCGACAAGTCTTCCGAATCTCACAAGACCGATAGGCGCAGGATCGTGCCTGTTCATTCCTATTGTCGGATGTACCACCATTATCGGAACACCTGCACACTTGCATCCGTCTATGCATTTTATAAGCATATCGGTATATACCTCGCCTGCCTCTCCTGCCTCCCAAAGAGTATGTATCTTTCCGAAGGGAGAATGCACCGATTGATATATAAGTCCGGCTTTAGCTATTATTTCAGCGTATTCACAAAGGTTCGTGCTCGCGTTCCATCCGGTAAAGCATGCGTCAAATCCCGCCTGCTTTATAAGAGGAGCTGCATCCGTCAACGTAAAAGAATGTCCGGTATCAGTGTTTATTCCAAGTTTAAATGCCATTTTAAGCCCTCTCGGTGAGGCTGAATATATCCTCGGACTTACCCATAACTATCATATGCTCATCCTCAAACTCAAATCTGTAATCCGGAGACGGCTGGGGCATAAGCTTTCCTTTGTACTTTGTTGCAAGGATATTGATATTGTATTTTCCTCTGATGTGAAGCTCTATAATAGATCTTCCGAGCCATGACTTCGGAACGGGTATCTCACATATAGAGTATTCGGGAGTAAGCTCTATGTAGTCAAACATATTATTCGCACTGTAACGGATAGCGATGTTCTCTGCTACTTCAAGCTCGGGGTATACGACCTCGTCAGCTCCGTTCTTAAGCAAAAACTTTGCCTGAATGTCGGTCTGCGCCTTTGAGAGCACAAACTTTGCACCGAAGTCCTTCAAAAGAGAGGTAGTCTCAAGAGAAGCCTGGAAGTTTTCACCTATGGTTACAAAGCAAAGATCGAAATCCTCTACTCCCAATGATTTCAAAAAATTCTCGTTTGTACTGTCACCGATCTGTGCGTCCGCAAAGTGAACCGCAAGCTCGTCTATTATCGCGGGATCCTTATCAACTATCATTACATCATTGTTAAGATCCGCCATTCTTGTGGCAAGTCTTCTTCCGAATCTGCCCATTCCGATTATAAGTACCGATTTCATAAAACTATCCTTTCAGCCTATTGGTCATCCAATAAGTATTTTTTCAGTCGGATGCTCTGAGGGAACGACCTTGTTTCTCTCAGCAAGCACAAGCGCAAGCGTAAGTCCCCCGGCTCTTCCGCCAAACATAAGAAGCACAATAACGATCTGCGAAATTATTGACAACGAAGGCGTAAGCGCCATACTTGATCCCACGGTTCCCATAGCAGATGCCGTTTCAAAGAGTACCGCCTTCAGAGAAGCGTTCTCAAATGCGCACAGGAGCAAGGACGCGGCGAATATCGCCATTATGTATATAAATGCGATGGATGACGCCTGTCTTATCGAATCTCCGTCTATTCTTCTGCGGAAAATAACGATATCCTTTTTGCGCTTTGCGGATGCAAGCATACCGAGCACCAATACGGCTATAGTTCCCGTCTTGACACCGCCCGCAGTTGATCCGGAGCTTCCTCCGATGAACATCAAAACGATAGTCACAAGAGCGCCTGCCTCAGAGAAGGACGCGGAATCAAGAGTTGAGAAGCCTGCCGTTCTCGGAGTTATGCTTTGGAAGAAGGACAGGAGTATCTTCTCGGGAAGAGTGTATCCCGCAAGCGAATGTCCGTACTCAAGCGCAAAGAAAAGCACCGCACCGCCCAGTATAAGAATCGCGGTCGTAACCAAAACAATCTTTGAATGGAGTCTGTAACGCTTGAACCTGAACTTGTTCGTTATAACGTCGTCCCATACCAGATAACCGATACCTCCGAGTACGATAAGAAGCATTATAACTATATTGACGTACGCGTCGGTAGCATAGTGCGTAAGCGACGAGAACGGAGCATGCCTTCCCATAAGATCGAATCCCGCGTTACAGAACGCTGAGACCGAATGGAACACTGCGTTGTATACTCCCTCGACAAATCCCAGCTCAGGACAGAATCTGAAAGACAAGAGCAAGGCTCCCACTCCTTCTATAATGAAGGTTCCGCCGGCTATTCTTCTGAAAAGAGGCATCATTCCGCCGAGCTGCATTATTCCGGACGATTCCATAATAAGTCTACGCTCTCTGAGACCTATATGCCTTCCCATAAACAGAGACAAGAGCGTAACTATACTCATGAATCCCATACCGCCTATTTGTATGAGAACCAATATCACAACCTGTCCGAAAACAGACCAATAAAGATATGTATCCTCAAGGACGAGCCCCGTAACGCATACTGCAGACGTTGAAGTAAAGAAGGCGCGGTTTAACGTCGTGGGCTCTCCGCTCTTTGTCGACATTGGAAGCATAAGAAGAAGCGTACCCAAAAGTATCACGGTGAGAATACCCAATACTATCACTCTGGCATATGAAAGCTGGCGTTTTTTTCTGTGTTTTAACATAAAATATCTTCACTTTCACGTTTCTTATGCTAAATATGATAACACAAATTTATTTATATTCCACTATTTTTTTGTTAACTGATTGTTATATTTGTTTTTTGGTTATACACATTGACAAAGCAAAGTTTATATGGTAAAATATATGTAATAACATATTTTCGCGGAGAAAAAACGCATATGGAAAGAAAATGGACGGATGCCCAGCTTACCGCTATCGGTGCAAAAAGAAAAAAAATACTCGTTTCGGCGGCGGCAGGATCGGGAAAGACCACCACGCTTATAGAGAGGATAATACGCTCGGTCACACGCGAAGAGGACCCGCTTGACATAAGCAGAATTCTCGTCGTTACGTTTACACGTGCAGCCGCATCCGACCTTAAGGTCAAGATGATGAAGGCTATCGGCGATGCTCTCAAACGCGACCCCGGTTCCGCACATCTGACAAAGCAGATGCTTCTTCTTGAAAGCGCGGAGATATGTACTATCGACTCGTTTTGCCTCAACGTACTGAAGAACGAGTTCCACAGCTCACAAAATGACGCAAACTTCACGTTGGGTGATGAAAACGAGCTTTCCGTCATAAAGATGGCTTGCATGGATAAGGCGATCGAATCAACGATGAAATCTATGCAAAACAGTAAAAAAGACGTATCCTTCACAGAGTTCTTCTCTGTTATAGTAGGCCCAAAAAACGACCGCGATCTTTCGGAAAAGCTTGTAAAGGTACGCGAATCTCTTATACACACTCCGAGAGGTATAAACGTTATACACGATTTCGCAAAGGCACTTGAAAGCGACTCCGCAAGCGGCGATATGAACGCAGCTGTAAAGGCAGTGGTGCTTCGCGAATTCAGATATCTGTTTGAGAACATCAAAGTAATCGCAGAGGGATATCTTTCCGCTTTTTCGACGTACGAAGAAATAATGACCGCGTACTCTGCCGCAATACAGTCTGACGTGGGATTATGTGCTTTCGGAATAAAGCTTGTTGACAGCGGAGACTACAATTCCCTTTACAACCTTGTTTCAAAATACAAATTCAAGAGTCTTTCCTCTCTCAGCGCGTGCAATAAAACCCCGCTCTCCGAGGATTTTTGCGCAGACAGAAGTGCCTACAAAAAAGCATTTACAGACCTCGTAAAGGCGTATTTAAGCTGGACACGTGAGGATCTCGTTCTCATAAATCAAAAATCGTCCGGATTTATGGATATACTCTATTCCGTGATGCAAAGCTACGACGAGTTCTTGAATAAGACGAAAAAGGAACGCCATCTGCTTGAATTTGACGACCTCAAGAACAGCGTACACAAGCTCTTCGTAAACAGTGACGGTTCTCCTACCGATCTCGCCCGCGAATATTCCTCAAAATACGATATAATCTACATAGACGAATACCAGGATGTCGATCCTATCCAGGACGAGATATTCTCCGCCCTCGCAAGTAACTCCGAGCTTTTCGTTGTCGGCGACATAAAGCAGAGCATATACGGATTCAGAGGATCGGATCCTTCCATATTCGGACGTCTCAGAAGCACGTTCCCGAAAAACGGCACAAAGGAGGACACAAAGGACTGCACCGCAGTGTATATGTCGGATAACTTCCGTTGCTCGCGTCCCGTTATAAACACGTCAAATTTCATCTGCTCGTATCTATTCAGAGAGACCAACAACGCTCCCGACACCGTCGGGTACACGTCTATGGACGACCTTGTATTTTCAAGAGGAAAGAGCCCAGCTGACGAGAAAAAAAGCGAATTCGTAGTCATAGCTCAGGACGAAGACAAGGACTCAAGCGAGGATAAGGGGGGCGTTGAGGTAAAATATATCGCGTCAAGGATCCTCAATATGATAGAACACGAGACAAAGTCAAACGGCGAGAAATATCATTTCTCGGATTTTGCCATTCTTTGCGACAAGAATGCACAGGTAAAGCTTGTCTCGGACACCTTGAAGATGCTCAAGATCCCGTGCGACAACGCTCCCGCAAAAAACTTCTTCTCATCTCCCGAAATACTTTTCGTGCGTTCCCTTCTTTCTGCAATTGATAACCCTTATGCAGACGTACATCTTGCCGCAACGCTTATTTCACCTGTTTTCGGATTCACCAAGGACGATCTGCTGAAGATATGTACTGTCTTTACCGCACCCACTCTTTACGAAGCTCTCGTTTTCTGCGCGGATGCTGACGTTCAGCTTTCCGCAAAGGCGAATGCGGTACTCAAATTTTTTGCTTCATACAGAGGATATGCTTCCACAATGGACGTATCCGAATTCATTACACTCATTTGGAATAGACTTGACATACCCGCAATCGCATCCTATGCTTCGGACGACGGACGCACATCGGATATGAAGCGCGAGAATCTATCAAAGCTCTACTCGTACGCTATAGCCTTTTCCTCCGGCTCCTTCAGAACACTTCACTCGTTCCTGTCTTTCTTGAACGACGTGATTGAGGTAAATCCCGCATCAAAGCTCTCGGAGGAAAAGAACACGATGAGTAGTGATTCCGTTCACACGATGACGATACACAAATCAAAGGGTCTTGAATTTCCCGTTTGCTTTTTGTTCGGCACATCCTACCTTCTTGACGGAAAAACGAAGGAGGATGAACTGATCTATGAGCCGAGCGTTGGATTTGCGTTCAATCCGTCTGCAAGAGACGGTCTTGTCACCATCAAGTCCCCGTATAAAAAGGCGGTATCGTCAAGAATATCCGAAAAGCAAAAGCTTGAAAAGATACGACTTCTTTACGTTGCGCTCACAAGAGCTAAGGACAAGCTCATTATAACCTGCATAAAAAATTCGGAAATGACAAAGCTGCTCCGTAAGTATTACGCCGGATTTTCTCTTTGCTCGCCGCAAACGAATGTAAAGGGAGTATATCCCGTCCTTAAGGCAAGAACGTTTGCCGAATGGATACTTATGTCCGATCCGTTTATACCTTCAAACGAAGAGCATTCCAATCTTCTGCTCGTTGAGGTGAGCGAAAACGAGATTCCGAAGATACAGCCGCTTACCGCTGTCTCACCCGGAAAAGCATCTGACGAGATCCCTGCAAATATAGATAAGGAACGCCTTTATCAAAGATTCGACCATGATTATCACTCGAAGGAATCTCTCATTCCCGCGAAGATAGCTGTATCCAACCTCTCACCAGGAATACTTGACGAAAACACCTTCTTTGAGGTTTCCGCTTCAAGCATTGAGGGCTTCAAATACCGTCCGTGGTTCATTCTCGGAACAGAGGGAGTAAGTGCGACCGACATTGGCACTGCGACACACCTTTTCCTTCAGTTCGCGGACCTTGAACTTTGTGAAGTACACGGTATCGAGGCGGAGATATCCCGTCTTGAAAGCAACGGATTTATCCTTTCCGAGCATGCGCGTATAATAAATCGCAAAATGCTCAAAAACTTCTTCACAAGCTCACTTTTCAAAACGATAAAGAGTGCAAAGAAGGTATACCGCGAGCAAAGATTCAACATATCCCTGCCCGCATACATATTCACAGAGGATAAAGAACGCAAGGACTCTCTCAAAGACAACTACGTTCTTGTACAAGGTGTTATAGACGTCATATTTGAGGACGAAGCAGGCCGCCTCATCCTTGTTGACTATAAGACCGACCGCGTTACAAGCGAGGAGCTTTACAACGATAGTCTTCTCTGTCAAAAGTTCAAAGAAAGATACAAGGATCAACTGTTCTATTACTCACTTGCCGCAGAGCGACTCTTCGGAAAGCGCCCCGACAGAACAGTCATCTATTCTCTTGCCGCAGACAAGGAAATCGACGTATCATTTGATTAAAAAGCGTGTGTTTCACTTTTTTGGTGTAACGGTTTCCTAATCCTTCTTGAAACTTTCAGCTAGTCTTCACATTCCTCGCATATAATATATAGGCACAGAATGTTCAAAAGAAAGCGAGATTTCCGCATGAATAATTTTCCCGAAAACAACAATAACGAAAATACAGATATAAATACGTCTTCGCTTAATCAAATAACCTATTCCCCGTCGGATGACGGCAGCTACAATTGCACCTTGTCCGCAGGAGGCGCAAGCCCCAAAAAGAAGAATAAGAAAAGCCTTGCGCTGATGATACTTATGATAATATTGGCGGTCGGCTTGTTATCGCTTGGAGTTCTTCTCGGACTCAACATCAAATTTTTTTCTTCAATTCCAAATCTGCTTAACTACGGAAACCAGACTTCCGGCAACGGAACTGCAAACATAGTTATAAACAGACCGCAGTTAGAAACAAATCCGATAGATTATACGGATAGAAAACGTTTGACTCTTCCCGACGTTGCCGCAGCGGTTTCCGCTTCGGTGGTTGAGATAAAAACCGAAGCAGCCGTATACGACGACTTCTTCAGACCATATGTTTCCGAGGGTGCGGGAAGCGGAGTAATAATCACCGATTCCGGATTTATAATCACAAACTATCACGTTATATCGGGTGCATCCTCTATCACTGTAAAGCTAACGTCAGGCGAAGAATATCCCGCAACGCTCGTAGGCGGCGACAAGGAGACCGATATAGCGGTAATTTCCATAACGAGCCGTGAGACGCTTACTCCCGCGTATATCGGTAAAAGCGGTTCTCTCGTTATCGGTGAGCAGATAGTCGTTGTAGGTAATCCTCTCGGATCTCTCGGAGGCTCGGTAACCGAAGGAATAATAAGTGCACTCGACCGTATCATTATCATTGACAACGAAGAGATGAACCTCATACAGACCAACGCGGCGGTAAACCCCGGAAACAGCGGCGGCGGTATGTTTAATATGTACGGCGAGCTTGTCGGAATAATAAACGCAAAATCAAGCGGTGAAAACATCGAGGGCATCGGCTTTGCTATTCCGATAGACGATGCGTTCAATATCGCTTCCCAGCTTATCGAATTTGGATACGTGCGCGGAAAGGTAAGCCACGGTCTCACTCTGATAGAAATAAACGATTATTTCGATATGCACAAGTACGGAGTATACAATCTCGGCGTTTATATATACTCGTCAGAGTACACCGATGAGCTCAAGAACGGCGATCTCATAAGACAGATAAACGGAACGACGATAAAGAGCATTTCCGACATAAAGACCGCACTTGATACAAGCAAGGTGGGTGACGTCGTAAACGTTACCGTAACGAGAGGCAAAACAACGGTTACCGTCTCTCTTACTCTTAAGGAATACGTTCCGGAATAAAAAGCAGTACAAATAACAGCACCGAAGCTATACGCTTCTATGAAAGGTGATCCAATATGTATAAAATTCTTGTAGTTGACGACGAAGCAAAAATAAGATCGATAATAAAAAAATATGCCGAATTCGAAGGGCACACCGTTTCAGAGGCGACCGACGGTATGGTTGCCGTAAATATGTGTAAGACCGATGATTTCGACATAATAATAATGGACATAATGATGCCCGAGCTCGACGGATTCTCCGCCTGCAGAAAGATAAGGAAGTTCAAGCAGACTCCCATAATCATGCTTTCCGCACGCGGTGAGGAGTATGACAAAATAAACGGCTTCGCGCTCGGAATAGACGATTACGTGGTAAAACCCTTTTCTCCGAAGGAACTCATGCTCCGAATCGATGCTATACTTAAAAGAGTAACGAGAAATTCAGCAGAGGTAAATCGCCCGCTCAACAATATAGTGGAGCTGGACAACGGAGGACTCAAGGCTGATATAACCGCAAGGATCGTTTACATTGACGGTGAGCCTGTCGATATGTCTCCGAAGGAATACGGCCTCTTCTTCTATCTTCTTGAAAATCACGACGTAGCGTTGAGCCGCGAAAAGCTTATAAGCGAGGTATGGGGATACGATTTCTACGGTGATGCCCGTACGCTTGATACACACATAAAGCTTTTGAGAAAGAGTCTCGGGAAATATGCCGATTATATAGTAACGCTCAGAGGTATCGGCTACAGATTTGACACCAAAAAGGTAATATCTTAAAAGGAAATGGAACAGAATAATATAAAAAGAAAACGCCACTCTCCTATAGGAATAAGAGGCATACTGTTTGTTTCTATCGCGCTCTTCGCGCTCCTCATAGTTATCGTTATCTGGTTTATCCAGTCGATAATGATGAACGTTCTTTACAGAAACACAAAGATAAACGAAATAAATGAGTCAATAGATCTTATCAACTACAGCGACGACTCCTCGTTTGAGCAGATGTGCTATTTCACTTCCCTTCAGTATAAGCTTTGCCTCCGCGTTTTCTCGGTAAACAACGGCTTTGAGGAAGTGATCTCGTCCGACTTTTCCGCGGACTGTATAATCCATAAGCTTCCCGAAGATGAATTCCTACTTCATTACGAAAATGCAAAACAAAACGCAGGATCGTTTATTTACAATACTAACAGCGACAGCGTTCTTTCTTCTGAGGGAACGAAGATCAAAAATGCGACGAACATCATATACAGCACGATACTGCAAAAGGCAGGAAACGAATATTTGTTCGTTTTTGATGCTCATCTGCTTCCGCTTATGTCGATAAGCCCCGTGTTGAACAATCAGTTCATAATAATAGCTATCTTCGTTCTTATGGCTACGTTTACACTTGCACTTTATCTTTCACGTATCATATCTTATCCGCTCTCGCAGATGAACGCCGCTGCAAAGCAGCTTGCTCTCGGTAACTACAACGTTACTTTTGAGGGACGCTCTTGTAAGGAAACGTATGAGCTCTCGAAATCGCTCAACCACGCGTCAAGCGAGCTCGCAAAGATAAACACGCTTCAAAACGAGCTTATAGCAAACGTTTCTCACGATCTGCGTACACCGCTCACCCTTATTGGCGGCTATGCGGAAATGATGAGAGATCTTCCGGGAGAAAATTCACCCGAAAACGCACAGGTCATTATCGATGAGACCGAGCATCTTTCCTCTCTTGTAAACGACATGCTCGATCTTTCTCGTATAAACACCGGCACGCTCATTCCCGAATTTGACATCTTTGATCTCACCGAAGCCTTGTGTGAGGTTATGGCAAGATACAAAAAATTCACGAACAAGAACGGTTTTTCGATCGACTTTATATATGACTCCCACGTAAGCATAAATGCCGACAAAACGATGATACTTCAGGTCGTTTATAACTTCATCAATAACGCCATTAATTACTCCACCGACATAAAGGAGGTAACCGTTACACAAGAGGTAACCGGCGGATGGGTAACCATATCGGTAACCGACAAGGGCGAGGGCATAAGCGAAGAGAATCTGAAGTATATCTGGGACAGATACTACAAGCTCGACAAGAATCATAACCGTCCCAAGATAGGTACCGGACTCGGACTTTCAATAGCAAAAGATATTCTGAGAAACCACTCCGCTACGTTCGGAGTCACGAGCAAGCTCGGTATCGGAAGCTCGTTCTATTTTTCTCTTCCCGTTGTAATGTTTGCAGAAGTCTATGAGGAAAACAAGAATAATTAATTAAAATTTTCATTTTACGATAGTATTGTTAACTTTAGTATGGTATAATTAATTGACAAAAGGCGAAAGGAGGCCGATATTATGGACAACGAGCTTAACAAAAGTTCCGAACTTTTAAATTCCCTTGATGCCTTTACGGAAAATCCGGTAGACAGCGAGGATGCTCCCCGAAAGAAAAAGCAAAGCGCGTTTTCATTCTTCAGAATAGTTGTAATATTGATATGTGCCTCGGTATTCGTATATTCTGTCATATCGCTTTTCGGCATACAGCAGAGCAATTCCGATTCCTCGAAGCTGTACGATGACCTTTACAACGAGTTCGCAAGCGTATTGAATTCGGGCATAACCCTGAACAAAAACACCGTTCCTCATCAAAGTGCAAATCTCTCGGCTTCCGCTTCTGTGCCGAGTAAGGTAGGAAACTTCAATACTGTAGTGGAAGCTCCCGTTAGCTTAAAGTTCCAACAGTCGCTCAGCCGTCTTGAGGTCCTCAAGTCCAAGAACACGGACACCGTAGGATATATTTCCATCTCAGGAACCGGTATAAACTATCCGCTTGTTCAG
>JAZSLE010000021.1:0-3320 GCA_045535215.1 Eubacteriales bacterium | reverse complement strand
CTGCGAGCAACGACAAGCGTTGCGATGCCCGAGAATATGTATGCGACCGATATTCCAAGTAGCTCATATTCCTTTAGTGATATTGAAATAAGAAAGATGAGGAGCAGGGCAGAGCAACGGAAAAATACGAGATTGAACTTTTCCTTTTCGCTCTTTCCCCTTGTGGAGAAGACGTTGCTGTTTTTCTCAAATATGGCGTATAGGGTTATATCCGTGTCGAATAATCCCGATAATGCAAAGGTAACAATCGGCGGAATTACCACCATAGCCGCACCGAAAAGCATAGTAGTCATTGAAAAGCCCGAGAGCATTATTTCATACACCGCCGCGACAAAGCCGCCTATGATGGCTACGGACATTTTAAGCAACAGACTCTCCGAGAAAAGACGGAGCACCTTTGTACTCTCGCCCTCCTCATCCTTCTCCGAGCCCGATACTATAATTCTGAGAAAAACAACTATAACGGAAATCATTGAGTAAATAATTCCCGATTTGCCGAGCGTCAGAGCACCCGCAGCAGAGCCGAGCACTACCAACCATACCCTACTCGGTAAGACGGATATTAAGGCAAGTGACAGAGGATGCGCGCCGAATACTATGTGACACCTCGCAAACAGAAACGCTATAACAAACGTAAGAACGTCGAGCAGAGGGGCTTCTCTCTTTTTTGTTATTTCGAGCGAATTCATCACTCCGCGCTTTACGTTTTCAAGCACACCCTTTTTGTGCTTTTTCTTTTTCTTGGCTTGCTCTTGATTGATAAGATCCATTGTATACTCCTTTCAAGACTTGGATTTACTCGTTTGTCTTATGCTTATATTGTAATAAAGAAGTAAGAAAAAAGCTGTCGAATACCGTTTGTCAAAAAAGAAAAAATACGCTCGCCTTTCCTCTTAAAATGCGAAAAACTCGACACGTGTAGGTTATTTTGTGCATTTGTGTTCAAAGATGCGATATTTTAACCTCGTATCAGAGAATAAAAACGGGTGCTTTTGTTTTATTTTCGCAGATGTTCGAGTCCCTTCTCGCCTCGCTTTTAATTAAAGACTAAAATGCTGTTGAATTTTGCGCTTTTATATGGTAAAATATTTTTAATGAGTTATTTGGAGGTAGTCATGAGGACGTCCGAAAAAAATATATCGGGCCTTGTTATCGTTAACAAGGAGCAGGGCATAACCTCGCAGGGGGTAGTGAGCCGTGTAAAAAGAATATTCGGTGCTGCAAAGGCAGGACATACCGGCACGCTTGACCCTATGGCGACGGGTGTTCTACCCGTGCTCGTCGGTAGGGCGGTAAAGGCGAGTGAATTTATGCTCACCTCCGTGAAGCACTACGGCGCAACGCTCCTTCTCGGCATTACGACCGATACCGAGGACGTTACGGGAAAGATGCTGACAACCTCGGCTCTCACCGTTAGCGAGTCCGACGTTATGCGAGTCTGTGCCGACTTTACAGGTGAGATAATGCAGACGCCTCCTATGTATTCCGCATTAAAGGTGGGGGGCAGAAAGCTGTGCGATATTGCAAGGGGCGGCGAGGTCATCGAAAGAGAGGCACGTCCGATAACCGTATACAGCCTTACTGCCGAGAGGATAAACGATAATGAATACTATCTCGACGTTGTCTGCTCGAAGGGAACGTACATCAGAACCTTGTGCGCGGATATAGGTGCAGCTCTCGGTACGGGCGGTGTTATGAAGACGCTTGTACGCCTTGAGGCATCGGGATATACGCTTGGTGATGCATATACTCTCGGTGAGCTTGAGGGAATGAATGAAGAGAAAAGACTCGGCACGCTCAGACCCGTCGAGGACGTCTTTAAGAAGCACCCGTGTGTAGTTTTACCCGAGTTTTTTGCAAAACTTGCACACTCGGGGCTTGAAATTTACCTATCAAAGATAGGAAAGGTGTATGAGGTCGGTCAGCTTGTGCGTCTTGCTGATGCGGAAGGCTTCTTTGCTCTCGGTGAGGTCAGGGAATTTCCCGACGGCAAAGCAATAAAGCCTATCAGACAGTTTGGAGAATAACGATGGCTGAAACAGAGAAAAAATGGACGTCGAGTCAAGGATCGGCAATAGATACAAGAGATAGAACGCTTCTCGTTTCCGCGGCGGCAGGCTCGGGAAAAACGGCTACTCTTACAGAAAGAATAATAACGTCTATACTTGACGAGGATAAGCCTATCAACATAGATGAAATGCTGATAGTTACCTATACGCGCACAGCGGTGGCTGAATTGAGCGAGAGAATAGGCAAGGCGATTAAAAAAGCGGCAAAGTCAAGGGTTGGAGATGAGAGCCTTGAGCGACAGCTGCGTATGTTGCCTGCGGCAAAGATATGCACAATCGACTCCTTCTGTGCGGAAATTCTCCGTGCCAATGCGGAGAGAGCAGGTGTTACCCCTATGTTCCGCGTTCCCGATGCGGCAGAGGCAAAGCTGCTCGGCGAGAATATTCTTGACGGACTCATAGACGCGATATTTGAGGGTAAGGCAGAGAACGTGGCAACTCCCGAGGAGATAGATGCGCTCACGGACTGCCTCGCACAGACGAGAAAGCAGAGCGACCTGCCTGCTATAATACAAAGCATATATGCCTCGACACTCGACTCGCTTGAGGGCGTGGAGTCTTTAGGCCTGCTCGTTGATGAATTCAATCCGTCGCACTTTACGGCTGTCGAGAACACCTCGATGGGTAAATACTGCCTCGCAAGGCTCAAGGAGCTGAAGGAGCATTACCTTTCTGCAATAGGACGGATAAGAGATGAGGTAGTCGAGTTTGAGGGCGGAAAGCGTGTAAAGATAATAGAAATGCTAAATGACACGCTCAAAATACTTAACAGTCTCGGTCCGTGTGAAAAATACAGTGATACGCGCGAGGTCCTTATCGGTGTTAAATTTGAGGACTCTCCGCCTGTGCCGAAGAATATAGGCTTGCCGCCCGTAACAGAGGTAAGGAGTAAATTAAAGAACGAACTTATTAAGCTGCGCGACACGCTCTTCTTTGCCTCGGAGGAGGATTGGAGAGTTGCGTATGAGGGGCTCTACCGTCAGTTTGGCGTGCTTTATCGCATAGTTAAGGAGTTTGACCGTCTTTTCAGAGCGGAGAAAAACCGCAGAGGCATACTCGAGTTTACGGATATTGAGCGATACACGTATGAGTGCCTGTGGCACAACGGAGAGAAGACCGATATTGCCATAGCGCAGTCGGGACTCTATAAGGCGATATACATTGACGAATATCAGGACGTTAACAGTCTGCAAAACAAGATATTCGAGGCTATCTCGACCGAGACCAACAGATTTATGGTCGGTGATATAA
>JAZSLE010000089.1:0-7517 GCA_045535215.1 Eubacteriales bacterium | reverse complement strand
CCAGCACTACAGCATCCAGGTTCAGTCCAAGAAGACAACTCTTCAGACTCTCCTTACACAGCTCTTTGAGGACCTCCTCAATCAGCAGTAATAATAATGTAGAAAACGTGGACGCATCCTTTACGGGTGCGTCCGCTTTTTACATTAAACCGCAGATTGGTTCATACTATCATAGAATATTGTATTATGCTTACACAAAAAGCATCTCTCTTAATATTTAAAGAGGAGAAAAAATGAAGAAGGTATTATCGATCATCTTCTCGTTATAACGTACGCTACAGAGTTCGGCGCCGGCGGCGTAGTCCTATGAGATCGTTACGCCCAGGATCTTCTACGTGGCGCTTTAGCTCAGATATTCCCCGCCGTTGAGGATGCAAAGACGTTTGATATACTCACTGCTTTGATGCGGACGTATTTACAAGACACCTTTTCAGCACCTTTCATGCAATGTTTTCAAAAGCACGATATCCAAGGAATCCCAGCACTACAGCGCTCAGGCATCCGCTAAGCGCGACACTGCAAAAACACTCACAGACCGGCTTATTGAACGATCTTCTTTCAAATCCCAATTGATGATCGAGCACCTTAAAAAGAACTGGGTAACAGCTCCGTTCTTTCTTTGTTAAAAATCACAAATTATTTTTTTTAAGTTAATATGCAATTAATATATATGTGCTACAATAATGCCACGATAAAATCGCATACAACTATCCTATTACAGAAAGGTTTAAGAGCATGAAAAAGATCTTATCTATCGTTCTTCTTCTTTGCATGTGCCTTACAGCATTTATCGCATGCTCCGGCAACGGCAATGACGACGTAACAACACCCGCAGGCGACGGGACCACCCCCGAGGAAACTCCTGCACAGACAACAGACCCATCACAGGTACAGAGTGACCAGACATCCGCCGACCTCAACGAGGCAATAATAAAGTTCCTCGTTTGGGAAGACTCTACAACTATCGAGTTTGAGTACGACGAAACAGCTTTGGATAACGTTATAATCAACGAGGCAGTTCGTGATAAGAACGTCCGCGTTGAAGCGCGTCTTAACTGCGACCTCCAGTTCATAAAGTCAAAGGGCGACTATGACAACCAGCAGGTATTCCTCCAGAAGGCACAGTCGTTCGCTAACGGTGACGAGGGCGAATTCGTAGACGCTTACGCAAGCTACAGTATGACAACAGCGCTCCTTTCCACAAAGGGACTCTGCGCTAACCTTATGCCCCTTCAGTCCGAAAACGGACTCAACTTCAACCACCCCTGGTGGCCTAAGAAGCTTGTTGACCAGGCAATGTTCAAGGACAGACTTTACGTTTGCACAGGTGACATTTCCACCAACCTTCTCTGGAACATGCAGACGTTCTTCTTCAACAAGGAGCTCGCTGAGGATTACAACATTCCCGCAGGCGAATTCTACAAGCTCGTTGACGAGGGCAAGTGGACTATAGATAAGTTTTATGAGTATTGCGCAAATAGATACGTTGACCACGACGGTGACGGCAGAAAGAGTGACGGTGACGAATACGGATATACAACATCCTCCAACGTTTTCTTTGACGACTTCTACGTAGGCGCAGGCTTCCAGATGGTCGTAAAGGATTCTGAAGGCAATATCGCTCTTTCCGAAACGTGGGGTAACGAGCAGGAAGACGCTTTCACGGACAAACTCGCTGAGTTCGTAGTATCTTCAAAGGACGGTTACTGGATCGAGGGTCCTGCATACGACATCTTCTATGATTCCAGAGCACTTTTCTACAACAACAGATCCAACTTCGCAAAGAGAGCAAGAGAAAACTGTGACTTCAACTACGGTATTCTTCCCACTCCGAAGCTCAACGAGATCCAGGAAGACTATGCAACGTGTCTCGGATTCCCGTACACACTTTACGCTGTATCCGCTTCCTCTTCTCAGAAGGAAAACGTAGCAGTAGTACTTGAATCTCTCGCAGCTCAGTCCTATGAGGTCGTAACTCCTGCGGTATTCTACGATGCACTCCAGCTCAGATACTCTCCCGAGGTCGATGACGCGAGAATGTTCCAGATCATCAAGGATACAACAGCGTTCGACGTTGGAAGAATATACACAACACCTCTTCAGAATATGTCCTTTAACATATTCAGAAACTGCATCGCTGCAGGTTCTACACACTACAGCATCCAGTGTCAGGCTAAGAGAAGCTCTCTTAACATACTTATAGAGGCTCTTATGAGAGACCTCCTTGCAGCTCCCAACTGATAAATAATGCCTATATGCAGGAAACGGAAGCATTCCGTTTCCTGCTTTTTTTGTTTGCATATGTTTTTTCGCAATTAACGCAAAGTTCACATCAAGTTAACTATTGTATGATATAATGTAGAAAGCGATAACCTTTACAAAAAATAGATATGAAAGGATCAAAACATGAAAAAGACATTATCTCTTGTACTCCTTCTTTGCATTTGTCTCACAGCTCTTATAGCTTGTGCAGCACCTGAAGGACAGGACAACACAACAACTCCTTCTGTCACAACACCTGCAGGCGGCACAACTCCTTCGGGCGACGGAACAACAGAAATACCTCCCGTAACAGCTGATCTCGGAGGCGCAACGATCAAGACTCTCGCTTGGGAAACAAGCCTTCTCGAGTTCGAGTATGACGAAGACAACGTTGACCAGGTTGGTATAAACGAAGCTTTCCGTACAAGAAACGAAAACATCACGCAGAACCTCAGCTGTGAACTTGAATTTATCAACCAGAAGGGTCACTACGAATATCAGCAGGAATATCTCCAGAGAGCACAGTCCTTCGCTAACGGTGACGAGGGCGAGTTCATAGACATCTATGCGGCTTACTCTATGTCTACTGCTCTTCTCTCCACAAAGGGTCTTTGTAAGAACCTTCTCCCCCTCCAGAAGGAAGGCGGACTCAACTTTAAGAATCCTTGGTGGCCTCAGACAATGGTTGATCAGGCGATGTTTGATAACAGACTCTACGTTTGTACAGGTGATATCTCCGCAAACCTTCTTTGGATGATGGAGCCTATGTACTTCAACAAGGATATGCTCGTTGACCTCGGTCACGACATCAACTATCTCTATGATCTTACGGACAATGGCGAATGGACTATAGATAAGTTCTACGAGATGTGTGCATCCACATACGATGACACAGACGCGGACGGTGTAAAATCCGCAGGTGATACATACGGTTTCGCTATTAACACCAATATATTCTTCGATACGTTCTACGTATCCGCAGACTTCAGAATGGTTTCCAGAAATGCCGAAGGTAAGTACGTCCTTGCCGACGGTTGGGGCGGCGAGGTTGAGGATAAGTTCGCCGACAGACTTTCTGAGTTCACTCTCTCAAAGGACTATTACTTTGACGCTGCGGCTAACACAGTATTCACATCCGGAAGAGCGCTCTTCACGGTAAACCGCTCTACGTTTGCTAAATCCGCAAGAGAGACGGCTGAATGCGACTACGGTATCATTCCTATGCCCAAGCTCAACACAGCTCAGGCTAACTACTCTACAAACCTTGGATTCGGATACGGTCTCTACGCTATATCCTCTTCCTCCACACAGCCTGAAAATGCTGCACTCGCACTTGAGGCTATGGCTTCCGAGAGCTACGACCTTGTAACCCCCGCACTCTTCTACGATGCACTTCAGCTCAGATATTCTCCTGAGGTAAAGGACGCTCTTACGTTTGACATCCTCAAGAGCAACATTTGCTTTGACGCAGGTCGTATATACACAACACCTCTTAACAACTACTCCTACTCCGTATTCCGCGGAACGATAAACAGCGCATCCTCTCACTACAGCATAAAGGCAGGTTCGCTTAAATCCGCTATCAGCGAGCTTATAGAGCAGCTTATGCTTGACCTTTCTTCCAACGTGGACTAATAGTCTTATAAATAGGATCGGCGTGCCTTGGCACGCCGATCTTTCTGTATAAAATAAAGCCTCTGCCAAAAACGGCAAAGGCTTTATTCTATTCACCGACGACGTCTATTATAACGAGCTCGGGAGGATTCATCACTCGTGGGAACATATTTTTCATAAGTCCGCGGCTGACTATCATTTCGGTGTTCATTTTTTTGTATCTTCCACCCGCATATTTCGGAAAAAAGCCTTGATGCGGTGCGTAGAGACCATTAATGACCCCTGGTACAATGACCTGTCCGCCGTGTGCATGACCACAAACGGTAAGATCTACGCCAAGAGATGCGTAGTCGTCAAACAGGTCGGGCCTGTGCGACAAGAGCAAGGAAAAAACGCTCGGGACGGGAGTTATTCGCGACATTTGGTCTCCCCATTCAAGTCCGACATGTCTGTCGTCAAGTCCGAAAATATCTACCTCTGCGCCGTTCTTTTCATAGCGGACGCAGTCTCCGCAAAGCACCGTAGCACCGCAGGAGGAAACGATCCTTTTTATATCGTCGCACCTTCCGCGATAGAATTCGTGGTTTCCGCTTACGTAGTAGCAGGGATATGCCTGCGACAGTGTTCTTATGAGATCAAAGGCATCGCTCGGGTCGACGCGGTCGTCTACCGTGTCACCCGTAAATATCACAATGTCCGGATCGTTATTCGCTATCGTGCGAATAAGGTGCGAGTTGTTTTTTCCGTATCTGCAGGAATGGAGGTCTGAGACAGCGGCGATCCTTATCTTGCCGTTCATCTTTTCATTCCTTACGGTATATTTGACCGTCTTCAGTCCCTGCCAGAGCATCGGCACGGCAAGTGCGGAAAGCGAAAGCAGGGATACTGCGGCGATATATGATCTTCTCATCTGGATTTATCTCTCCGAATACATTTTGTACAGCGATTTATAGAGCCCGTTCTTTTCTATAAGCTGATCGTGCGTACCGTCCTCTTCGATTCCGTTTTCGGTAAGAACGAGGATACGGTCTGCGTTTTTGATAGTGGTAAGTCTATGTGCGATTATAAGCGTGGTCCTGTTTTTTGCAAGTCTTTCAAGCGACTTCTGAACGATATATTCGCTTTCGTTATCAAGTGCACTCGTAGCCTCGTCAAGTATGAGGATAGGAGGATTCTTGAGGAATACTCTTGCGATGGATATTCTCTGCTTCTGACCGCCCGAGAGCTTAACTCCGCGCTCTCCGACGTAGGTATCGTAGCCGTTGGGAAGCGATTCGATAAAATCGTCCGCGCCTGCAAGCCTTGCAGCCTCGCGTACTGCCTCATCACTTGCATCGGGTGTACCGTATCTTATGTTCTCGGCAATGCTTCCCGAGAACAAATATACGTCCTGCTGAACTATACCGATACTATTGCGGAGAGACGACATAGTAACGTCTCTTATATCCTCGCCGTCTATCTCTATTTTTCCGCCGTTAAGCTCGTAGAATCTCGGGATAAGATTGCATATAGTGGTTTTTCCTGCACCGGACGGTCCGACGATCGCTACCGTGGTTCCGGCCTTTATATCAACAGAAATCTTATCGAGTACCTTTTTTTCCTCAGAGTCGTAGCCGAAGGATACGTTATCAAGCTTTACGTTACCTGCGCTTACCTTAAGCTCCTTTGCGTTCGGAGAATCCTCGATATCGGGCTCGGTATCCATTATCTCGGAGAAGCGCTCGATACCCGTCATTCCGCGTTGGAACTGCTCGGCAAAGTTGATTATTACCTTGATTGAGGAAAGCAAGGTGGATATATAGAGGAGGTATGCGACGTAATCGGCGATGCTTATCATTTCATTTATGAGGAAGATAGATCCGACGACGACTATCATTATGTACATGAAGCCGTCAAAGAGTCTTGATGCACTCTGATATCCCGCCATATAACGATATATCTTTTTCTTTACGCCGAGGAATTTGACGTTTCCCTTATCAAACTTCTCTTCCTCTATCTTCTCTGCGGAAAACGATTTTACAACACGGACACCGAGGAGGCTGTCCTCTACCTGTGAATTAAGCTCGCCCACTTCCCTTCTGGATTCACGGAAGCCTGCTCTCATACGTATGTTGAAGTAATTAAGAACAACGAGCATTATGGGAATTATAGCGAATACAAGGAGGGTCAACCACAAATTATAGGTGGAAAGAATAATGAAAGAGCCTACTATCTTTATTGTCGTGATAAACACTTCCTCGGGGCAGTGGTGAGCAAACTCGGTAATATCAAACATATCACTTGTAAGTCTGGACATAAGCTGACCTATCTTGGTGTTATCATAGAATCCGAACGACAACTTCTGCAAATGTGAGAAAAAGTCTCTTCTCATATCCGTTTCCATTGCGGCGCCCATAACGTGTCCTATGCTTGCCATATAATAGTTTGCCATGGTATCTATTAGTCTCAGAACGAGGTATATGATACCCATTTTTATTATAAATTCAAGCGTGAGCGATGCAATATTTTCGTTTGCACGTCCGGTGATCTCCCTCACTATAAGCGGAAGCACAAGCTCGCAGAGAGTTGTAAGTGCCGCGCAGAAGAGGTCAAATACAAGTATTTTTTTATACGGTCTGTAATACGGCAAAAACTTTTTAAGAAGCTTACCGTAATTCATTTTTTCAGTCTTTTTTTCGGATGCCATTATCTTTCCACCTTTTTAGGATCGTTAGTAATTTTATTCAGAAATAAGCTTTGTCATCTCGTCGAGAGTTGAACGGAACACCTCAAGTGCGCTGTCAACGGTATCCTTCTTTGTAAGGTCTACGCCTGCGCTCTTAAGCTCGTCAATAGGATAATCGCTTCCGCCGAGTGTGAGAAATTTAAGGTAACCGCTTGCGTCTCCCGTCTCGTAGATCTTATTTGCGATAGCAACTGCAGAGCAGAAGCCGGTAGCGTACTGATATACGTAGAACGCGTTATAGAAGTGCGGGATGCGAGCCCATTCGATGTCCTGAAGCTCGTTTACGTATGCACCATTGTAGTAAAGCTCGTTAAGCTCTCTGTAGATCTTATTGAGTGTCTCTGCGGTGAGCGGAACTCCTGCCTGTGCGGCATCGTGAGCCTTTCTCTCAAACTCCGCAAAGAGGGTCTGACGGAATACTGTTGTACGGAAGCCCTCAAGGAAGTGGTTGAGGATGTACATTCTGCGGCTCTTATCAGTCTCGGTGGAAAGAAGGTACTTTGTAAGAAGGACTTCGTTTACGGTGGATGCTACCTCGGCTACCATTATTCTGTAGTCGTGGTTTGCGAAATCCTGTGTATTGTCCGAGAGGTAAGAGTGCATAGCGTGTCCGAGCTCGTGAGCCATCGTGTACGCGTCGTCAAGAGAGTCTGTGTAGTTGAGGAGGACATAGGGATGCACACCGTAAACGCCACATGAAAATGCACCGGTAGTCTTGCCCTTGTTCTCGTAAACGTCCATCCAATTTTCAGCGTATGCCTTATCAAGAAGCTTTGCATAGTCCGCGCCGAGAGGTGCAAGAGCCTTCTTTACCAACGTCTTCGCGTCCTCAAAGGTTACCTTGAAGTCAACCGAATCTACCATCGGACAATAGAGGTCATACATATTGAGTGTATCGAGTCCGAGCACCTTCTTA
>JAZSLE010000111.1:0-2653 GCA_045535215.1 Eubacteriales bacterium | reverse complement strand
TCCTCCACTCTGAACGTTCAGAGTGGAGGATCTTTTTGCTTTAGTGCTTTATTTTTTGAATTGAATGTTAAATGTCGTGTTTGACGATACGTCAACAGTGTTTCCGTCGAGCGCGAGCGTGGAGTCTCCGAAGGTTATCTTGTCAAGAGTGTATCCGCTGTCGGGGATGATATTATAAATGAGGTTACCGTTTGCATCGGTTTCCGCTTTGAACGTTCCGCCTTCATTCTTTATAACAAAGTTGAGCTGACATTCAGACTTCGGCAGAATAGATACCGTCTTGCCGCCGCACTTTAGAATGATCTTTTGATCACGCGGCTTTGCATCTACAGTAAACGTGTTTGTTCTCATCATTATCGACTGTCCGTTTGAGAATCCCGAAGCAGTGTTTGTGAACTTTACGTTGCTCGCTATGTCAAAGGTGTTGTTTTCAAAAACGATGTCGTACGCAAGATAGATTCTCATATAATAATCGCTATAATTGGGCTGTCCCTCGATAGTTACCTTGTTATCGGTAAAGTAGATTCCCTGCGCAAAGTTGGTATTTACCGAATATCCCGAGTAATTTATAACGGGGGAGGTTATTTTATCCTGTCTTTTTACGTTAACGTATTTTGCTCCCATTGAAACACTTGTTGAAGTGCAATGAATGATCCTCTTGTCAGAGCCTGCTCCGATAAAGAACTCATTGTTCTTTATGTTTATGTTGTGCATTCCCGCTTGCTCTTCCATCGTAGCCTCGGTTATCGTTATACCGTCGGGTGTTCTGTACGTGCTTGCTCCGGTGTGGAAATAAAGTATAATGAACGCAGGTGTAGTAGTTTCTTTGAACTGAGTTGCATTCATATACTTTTTGGTGGATATGAATTTGTTGTTTTCTATGTAAACGTCAACAAGGTTGTTGGATCTCAAAGCGGCGTAGAGACATTCGTCGAATACACAGTTGGTTATCTTGAGATTTGTTGCATTCGCTTCGCCGACCTGCGAGTGATGACCTATAGCCATAAGAGGTGCGCCGCCCTCATCGCTCTCCCCGAAATAGCAGTTGTTGATAGTAACGTTCTTGGGACAGTAGTATTCGCCGTCCTTGAATGTAAGCGGTCCGCCGGTAGCACCCGGAGTCGAGGGCTCTATCTGTATTACCTCTCTTGTAAATGCACTTCCGCATTCATATCCTGCAAACATACAGTTTTCGATAACGAAGTTATTCGATCCGGTTATCTGAACGGTGTGGTTGCCCTTCATGTCTTTGTATATCGTGTTTTCAAGTCTTACGTTTTCAGCACGTCCGAAGATCAGAGTGGATCTATCAGTAAGATTGGTGTCAAACACGCCACCTCGGATGGTGAAATTACTGCATCCTTCGGAACCGCTTTGTCCATTTTCATTGTTAAGTACTCGCGTTCCCGAAAGGATAGCATACTTATTTTGATTTACGTCACGGGCGATCTCGTCGGTGTATCCGTCGCATGCGTTTTCCATTTCGGTGTACATTTCAAGCGTTATGCCCTCTCTCATTACGAGAAGAGATACGTTATAGCGTCCCGGATATACGTATACTGTCTCACCCGGCTTTGCGCTGTCTATAGCGTCTTGGAATGCTTTTGTATCGTCGCCTGAGCCCTTTGCACCGAAAAAGGATACCTCTATAAATTCCTCCTCACATTTTTTTACGTCTGTGAGTATCTTCCTTTCGCCTTCCTTAACCTCGACCTCAACTGATGCTGTGTGGCCAAAGTAGTCTGTGAGCTCAAGAGTTGCCGTGCCTACAGTGTAACCGTAAAGGAGGATAGACGCCGCGGATATCTCCACCTGTACTACGTACGGGTCAGAATTGACGCAGCTTGCGACTCTCATTCCGAGCTCCGTGTTTGTCACCTTCCCGGTAGACAAAATCTTCATTTCGGAATAATTGGGTGGAGGAGTGGTTTCGGGAACTGTGGTTTCCTCGGGAGTGGTCTCTCCGCTTTCCGTCGAGTTATCTGTTCCATCAGAAATGCATCCGAAAAGGCTTGTTGCAATCATAGATATCAGCAGTATGATTGAAATGATTTTTGTGAACTTCATTTTTGGGTTCCTTTCTATTTTGGTTTACTTGAGTTAAAGCCTATATCTGTTTATCCTATCTTTTTGAAATATATGGTGCAGTCGAAGATTCTTGTCGGATATATATTTGTAAAGCTTAGATTCTCTCCGTATCCATTCTTTACTGCGTCAAGCGTGTATCCCTCGTCCGGAATTATTTTTATAACAAGCTTTCCGCTTGCGTCCGTCTCCATCTGAATGCTTCCGCCATCTGATGCAGCTATATTTATCTTTCCGGTGAATTTAGGAGTTACTGTCATCTTTTTGTTTTCATATACGATAGATATGCTTCCCTTACCCGCCAGTGTGTTTATTACGAGAAGCTTATCCGCGGGCTTTCTGTATTCGGTAACAATTTCGCCGGCTGTAAATTCTACTCCGTCCGAGATCACCGTATTGTTGCTGACGTTGATGTCGTATCCGTTGACAAGCTTTATGTACCAATCGTTGTACGTGGGAGCACCCGCGAAGGTTATTTTGTTTTCGGTAACCGAAATGTTTTCAAGGTAGTTTTGGTTTACCGTATAGCCCGAAAAATCATATATCGGGGCGCCGTATCCGTTTTGTC
>JAZSLE010000100.1:0-5316 GCA_045535215.1 Eubacteriales bacterium | reverse complement strand
CTGAACGAAGGTAACGACCGGACTGCATACAAGCGTTGTCAGGAAGCCTATCGTTCCCGATATCGCCATAGAAACCGCCAGAGAATGCGCGCGCTCTTCGGGAGCGACGTAGTCGAAAACAAGATTTGTAAACGCACTGCTTATGCCTGCGTTTGCAATACTCTGACATATTGTGTAGATAATAAACATAAAAAGTCCGTTTGCGGGAGTAGCAAGCGCGGTGCTGACAAATCCTATCGCAACAAAGATAAGGCATTTCTCTATCATCGACGCAAAGCCCTTTTTGTCCGCGTATTTACCCAACGGTCTTGTCGCGAATATTCTTACCACGCTTGAAAGAACGGCAAGGCCGCTGACAAGGCTGAGGCTGAATCCGAGCTCGTTTATATTATAGGTTGAAAAAAACGGAGAGGAGGCGTACGTTGCAATGTAATAAAAAGCGAAAAGAATGATGACCTTAACGAGCTTTTTATTTTTAAAGATTGTTTTTACCGTGTGGATGAGCGAGGGCTTTTTCTCTACCTCTATCGGCTTTTCAACGGTAAGCGCCATAGAGACGGTATGAAGAGTCATCAACACGAAGATAACAACAGCGCAGAGTATAAACGCCGCTCTTTGCTGTCCCGCCTCGGTAAGAAAATCTATAACAGTACCCATGACAAACGAGAATATCATACCGGCGATAAGAGAGATTATCTCCTTCGTTGCCGTAAAGCGTCCTCTCTTGTCATTGTCGACCAATGACATAAACCAATTTATCTTGAGCGGAAAGACCACGTTATAAAGAAAATAAGCTCCCAGGATAAATACGATGAAGACAAACGGCTTTACAGTCTTGTCAAAGGGTGTAAACGGAATGACGTAAAGCATCATAAAAAGTATTTGATTTGCTATACTCATAGCAATCACGAAGCGCTTTACGTGAGTTTTATTTATAGTGAGTGATAAAAGCTGAAACAGACAGCCGAGAGAAATTATCGAGGAGAGTATTCCCGTAAGTCCGTCAGAGAAGCCGAGTGCGCTTGTAAGCGTTGCAAGGAAGACTCCGCTTACCAGTAATGATATCAGATATTCAAGTGCCGCCTCCGCATGATAAAGGCCCCTGCCTATACTCAGCGTTTTTTCGTTGATTCCTTTCATGAAACTATCCTAAAATGGCGATGCCGAGTGCCGTTTATTAACGGTATGGTGATCGTTTGTCCTTTCAAATCGCAATTTCTTATGTTATTTCGTAGGAAGCCATGCGGCTATGAGGCTCTTCCAATCCTTACCTGCAGACGCGTAATCTATGAGCGTGAAACGCTCACTGTCCGCACCGACAAAGAAAAGTGAAAGGATAGAGTCATCTGCCTTCTCTTCACTGTATTCGGGCTTCCCATCCTTCATGCTGAAGGAGAATACAGAATCCGCGGGTTTTCCAAGTCGCGAATCGGCGGCAAGTACGACGGGACCTCTCATAAGCGCGATATAATCATCGTACTCGGGCTTATGTGTAACCGTTGTAGCCTGCGCAAAATGCCAGCCGTTTGCAGATCCCGTCATGTCGGTATATACGACGTCCTCGTCCCAGGTAATGGGAAGGAGGATACGGATGCTCATATCGAAGGAAACGGATATTTCGGTGCTTCCGCTCCATTCTCCGTCAAGTACCGCAAATCCGTTTTCGACGCGGTAGCTCTTTTCCGTATTTATGATCGTTTTATCCGACCAATCGGGAATACGTATTCTGAATTCAAAAGAGCTCGGCTTGTCGGTCTCCACCGTAACGGTAACGTCTCCGCATCTCGGGTATTCGCCATTCACAGAGACCTTTACGTCAGCACCGTTTACGCTTACGGTGTTCTCTCCCTCGTCAAAGAAGGACAAAACAAGTCCGTTATCAGTCTTCAAAAGTCTATGTGACGAGTATATTCCGAGTCCGACCGCGCCGATACAAGCGCAGCATCCGTAATAGCTTCCGTCAGAAAGGATCTGATTGCCTCCGACCGCGCTTCCGCGTACGCCGGGAGTAAGCGGAGAATAGCTGTCAAACGGCATAAAGGAGTGCTTGAGCTTGCTTTCAATAGGCTTTCCGCGATTCTTTCTAAATACGTATTCGCTTTCACTGTACTCGGTGTTTATTGAACCGAGGTAGGCGTTATAAAAACTGTTCTCTATAGCATCCGCGAAGCACTTTTCTCCCGTCAGGCGATAGAGAGAAGCGCAATACTTCATCCACGTGACAGTAACGCAGGTCTCCTGCTCACGCTGACCGCGATGTGAGGTCTGTCTTGTCCTTGTGTGGTCGAGAAGCTCGTGCGTGCTTCCGAGTGAGCCGATTATACTCACGTCGGACTCAAGGATGGCGTATCCGTAATTGATAGCCGCCGTCTTGTATTTTTCTATTCCGGTAACATTATAGTATGCAAGGAGTCCCTCAAAGCAGGAGGTAAGCTCGTATGCCTTTGAAACTCCGTACTGATACGGAAAGAGCTTGTTTTCGTATGCAAGCTCGAAAACGTTTATTCTGTCCGCGCCGCCTCTCTTGACGATATAGTCGGCAAAATCAAGGAAGCGCTTTTCTCCCGTTCTTATATAAAGCCACACCGCAGGCTCAAGGAAGGATGAGGAGTTGATTCCGAACCAGCTTGACGATGCAAGTGTTATGTCTATCTTCCCCTCCCCGATACGGTCTATTATGTAGTCGGTGTGTCTTACGGAAAAATCTATTATCTGCGCCTTCAGCTCTTCCGAGCGGCAAATATCGTAAAAGTAGAGCATTCCGAGAAGCACATACTTACGGCACCACATATCCCATCCGCGGAATTCTCCGTCGCGCGCGTAGGTCGATACGCGTCCGTCTGCCTCTGCCGCCGTAAACATATCTCTTACGGTGCCTTCAAGCATCGAGTAAAGACTTTCACTGCGCGTATAGGAATATACGGAAACGGCTCCTCTCATCATCTTTCCCCAATACTCGCCTCTCCAAGCAAGAGTCGGGGCATCCGGCTGCTCTCTGAACTGCTCGACGAACTTTGCCCAAAGCTCCGCGTCAAGAAGCTGTTCCTTTTCTACAAAGCGTACCGCATTCCCAAATACTCCTCCTATGCTCTGCTTGCCGTCAACAACTCTCATAGGATCGGTTGAACTGATATTCTCTATAAATTCCATACAAGGCTCCTCAAAAAAATTCTTCATACATTATAGCACATATGCGGACTTAAGTCAATAGCATAAATCAGTTCTTTTTCGCTTTTTTCGAAGAATTTTTTTGCGTTTTCCGAGTGTCGAAGCGTGAGGCAAGTAAGCTTGTCTGCTCACGGATAAGTACACCGAAAAAGCAAAAAGCCTCTCTTGTACCGTAGCTCAAGCACAACGGGAACAGAAAGACTTATCACTTTATATGAGGGCGTTATTTTTTCAGCGCAACCGCCCACTCGGTTTCCTTGAAACCGACTAGAACGAATCCGTCGCCGACGAGAATGGGGCGCTTGACGAGCATGCCGTCTCTTGCAAGGAGGGTAAGCATTTCGTCATCGGTCATCTGCGGGAGCCTATCCTTAAGCTCCAACGATTTATAAAGCAGACCGCTCGTGTTAAAGAGCTTCTTAAGCAAAAGTCCGCTTTTTTTGTACCACTCGGTCAATTCGGAAAGCGTAGGATTGTCCGCCTTTACGTCGCGAAGCTCGTATTCTATATTATTGTCGTCAAGCCATCTCTTTGCCTTCTGACACGTCGTGCATTTTGGATAGCAAATGAATTTTATCATATTTTATGCTCCTTATACGGTAGTCCTTAAGCGCATTTGTTACAGTTAAACGCTGAGGCTATGGTTGAAGCCTCCGGGACGGGAAAGATCCCTCTTTGCGAACTCTTCCTTGAATTTTAGTATCTTGATGCCCTTATCGACCGTGTTTTGATATATCGTCTCCATATCGTTCAGATGCGGTTGGCTCATATTTATGCCGTAAAGTCCGGGAAGCTCACAAAGTGTCTTAATGTAATGGTCTCCGCGTCCGCAAAAATGCACCGCTCCGCCGTAAAGCGCGAGAAGTCTTCCGTCATAAGGCGAGGCAAACTCGCGGTAATGGTCGGGAGACAGATTCATAGCACTGTCGTTGCGGAGCATAACGCGTCCGCGATGATACAACGATCCCCAATGAGGGTTAATATCCTCTCTGCCGGGGAACATAGCGTCCCACTTGGTCATAAAAGCAACGTAGGCATCGGTTATCAGGGTCAGCATCGCATGGACAAGCTCGGGCTCGTCATACATCGCGTAAAACATCTCGCCGCCCCAAAGAAGCTCGCATATATCCAACGGTCCCTGCAGGTCGGGATGGTAAACGGTAACGTACTTTTTGACCTTCGGGTATCGTTCAAGCACCTCGGCACACATTTCGCCAAACTCAAACACGTTCCTTCCAAAGCCTCGCGTAAGGTCGGGTATTCCCTCCTCTACCTTCTCGCGTATCCATTCGGTGTCATTGACCGACCTCGTAGTAGGAAGAGTGTTGGTCGCCCTCGGCATGTGGAATATTTCAGCGCCGAAAACAGAGCTCAATATTCCCGTGCCGTAATTCGCGCGAATACAAAGAGCCTTGTTCTTGCCCGAAAGATCCGCAAAAACGCCATTCAACTGCGAGCGAAGCATAAGATCGTAGTCCCCGATCGCGTCGTTGATGTTTATGTTTGATGGAGTAAGCGCCGACGGTGCCGGAGATCTCTTTCTTTCGGGGCGAAAGATATCCCCGTCAAAGCGGTCATACAAAAAGTCACGCCATTGATTCTCGAAATCCTCCTCGACCTCAGGGTCTATTCTGTTTTCCAGCTCCTTGAGAAGCTCTGACGTTTCTTTTCTGATCAAAGGCATATCCTATCCTCCCTATACATTTTACACGCTTTTATTATATCACAAAACTACGGGAGTTTCAATATAAAATATGAAATTTGGTTTGTATAGGAAAAGATAACGCATCCTAAGTGCATACTGTCCTTTGTGCAAATAAATAGTTACGAATATATCAGATCATCCTACCGCCGTTCAACGCCTCCCCTGTCGCCCGTCCCGTAAGGTCCTCCGTTACCGCGAAAATGAGGAATGCCGCTGCCGATCAAAACGCCGCACCGCAGAAAAAAGAGGGGCGCGTACGGGTGCCTACCGTAAAGCAGTTTTATATTCAAATCAAAAAGGACGAGGGAATCTCGTCCTTTTTGCACACTCTCTTGCCTGAAAGGTATAGTGTGTTATACCGTATTATATCTTTCGGGTGGTAAAAGAGTAATGTTTTTGCTTACGCAAAAGTGATGTTACTCGCTTCGCTCACAATGATGTTG
>JAZSLE010000136.1:0-4838 GCA_045535215.1 Eubacteriales bacterium | reverse complement strand
CACTCTCTTATACGGTACTTACCGTCTATGCGTCCGATCTCGGACACAAGCATTGCTCTCATGGGATTTATCCATCCCTGAACGGACAATCCCCTCTCGTGTGCCATTTCTATCATTATGGCTATCGGGTCGTAGTCGAAGGCTCCTCCGTATGCGCCCACCGCGTATACCGACGGAGGATATATCTCCGACGGATATATACTGTCCGCATTCGGACGAAGCTGAATTATTACCGTGTTTATACCGTTCTTGCATACGTTATCTAAGACCGTGCCTGCAAGACGCTCAAAGACGGCCTTGTCTCTTTGATTTTTACCCGAGGTATATATCGGCGTCAGATCAAACTGTGACAGCCACATCGCTTTTACATTTTCATAATTCACAGCAGCATACTCCTTGTCCAAAATATTGTCTCCGTCCTCCTCACCGCTAAGCGTTACGGACGTGGTAATAGAACCTTCTGTGATCTCTTCAAAAACGGACAGGTCAAGGTCACAGGACGAAAGCAGGATACAAAACGACAAAACAAGTGAAAGCAGTATCAAATATCTCTTATTCATTTAACTGCATTCGCACCTCCCATCAATGTTAAACGTCAATAATATTATACATCGCAAATTACGGTTTGTCAAGACAACAGACTGTAATAACCGTACAAAACAGAAAGGAAATATCAACCAATGAAACGCCTGGGAAAATACTTCAAGGGACTTTACCTTCGCGCTTTAACCGCACCTCTGTTCAAATTCATCGAAGCAACCTTCGAGCTTTTCGTGCCTATCTGCATGAAGATCATCATCGATGAAGGAATCAAGGGCAACGATAAACCGCTCATATTCAGAATGTGCGGAGTCCTCGCTCTTCTCGCACTCTTCGGACTCGCGTTCGCATTTAGCGCGCAATATTTCTCTGCGTCCGTCGCGACTACCTTCTCCGCAAGAATACGCTCCGCGCTATTTAAGCACGTTCAGTATCTCTCCTTCTCCGACGGAGACAAAATTGGAAAAGGAACTCTCATCGCGCGCCTTACGTCAGATATCCTCCGCGTACAGACCGCGGTAAACCTTACGCTGCGACTTGTACTGAGATCCCCGTTTATAGTTGCGGGCTCTATCGTTATGGCGTTTACCGTAAGCCCCGACTCGCTTCCCATCTTCTTGATAACCGTCGCGGTCATATTCTTACTCATATTCCTTATAATGTACGTTACCCTTCCGAAATTCAAGAAGGTGCAGTCATCTCTTGACAAACTCATTCTCCGAACGAAGGAAAACGCATCCGCGGCAAGAGTAGTACGCGCCTTCAACCGCGTTGACTACGAGGAAAAGCGCTACTCCGACGCGCAGGACGACCTTTATTCCGACTCAATGTCCTCATCCTTTATTTCCTCCGTCCTCAGCCCCGCAAGTTTCGTTATAATCAACGCCGCACTTTTGTTCATCATCCTTCTCGGAGGAGACAAGGTAAATACAGGAAGCCTCACCGCAGGAGACGTCGTTGCGCTTGTCAACTATATGTCCTCTATCCTCGTTGAGCTTGTAAAAACAAGCAACTTCATAATAACGCTCAACAAGGGTATCGTCAGCGGAAACAGAATTGCCGATATTCTTTCCACCGAAAGCGAGGAAGCAACTCTCGACATGGGAGAGGTACTTTCGCATACCGCTCACTCGGTAGAGTTCAAAAACGTATACTACAGATATCCCGGCGCATCCGGATACGCGATCGAAAACGTCTCCTTCAAGATCAATGCAGGCGAAACACTCGGCATAATCGGAGGAACCGGATCCGGAAAGTCCACCATTGCCGCACTCATTCCCGGATATATAAAGCCCACCGAGGGTGAGATACTTATAGACGGCGTCCCCGCAGACACCTTCTCCGCAAGGAGCAGACGAGCAGACACGGCGTACGTCTCGCAAAGTCCCGCAGTTTTTTCGGGAAGCATGGAGTACAACGTCCGCTTCGGTAATCCCGACGCAACAAAGGAGGATGTAGATAGAGCCGTCGCTCTCTCATGCGCGGATGAGTTCATACTCAAGAAGGAGGGCGGACTCTCCTTTGTGGCTCAGCAGCGAGGAAGCAACCTCTCGGGCGGTCAGTGCCAGCGACTCAACGTAGCAAGAGCCTTTGCAAGAAAGGCCGGCATCCTCATTCTCGACGACGCATCAAGCGCTCTTGATAACGCGACCGACAAAAAGCTAAGACGTGCGATCGCCACCGAGATGACCGACACGACCAAGGTAATAATAGCTCAAAGATGCGGCTCTGTAAGTGCATCCGACCTTATTCTCGTGCTTGACAACGGAAAATGTGCGGGACTCGGTACACATAACGAGCTTATGAGCAGCTGCGAGAGCTATAAGAAAATAAGCGACCTCCAATACGGCGAGGACGGAAAGGAAGCGTGAGAAATATGAATAAAAAAAGATCCACCGTAGGAACTCTTATTTCTTACATCAGTAAGTATTGGTTCTTTATCGTCTCCTCCCTTCTCTGCTCTGTCGTATACGTCGTCGCATCTCTCTATATCCCGATAATATGCGGAAACGCTATCGACCTTATGATAGATAAGGGCGCCGTTGATCTTGAAGGGATCGCCGGTCTTGCGGTATCTATCGGCGTCCTCTCTGCCGTAGGCGGAATATTCTTCTACCTTATGACGCTCTGTAACAACAAAATAATATACTCTACGGTACGTGACATAAGAAGAGACGCAATGCACTCCCTGCTCCGAGTCAGCATCTCCTATACCGACGCAAACAAGAGCGGTGACATCGTTTCAAGAATAATCAACGACACCGACAGAATGGCAGACGGCCTTCTTCTCGGATTTTCAAACCTCTTCGTAGGTCTTATGACCATAGTCGGAACGTTGTTCTTTATGCTCGGAATAAGCATCACGATAAGTCTTATAGTCATCGTTTGTACCCCTATCTCTCTTCTTACGGCGAGATTCATCGCTTCAAGAATACATTCACTCTTTGAAAAGCAAGCCAAAACGCAGGGAGAGCAGACCGCATATATAGACGAAACGGTAAACAACAGAAAGACCGTCATCTCCTCGGGAAGCTACGAGCCGGTTTGCAAAAAATTCGACGAGGTGAACGAAAGACTCCGCCGTCAGTCCAAGAACGCGATCTTCTACTCCTCACTCACTAACCCCATAACGAGATTCGTAAACAGTATCGTGTATATGGGAGTAGGTCTCGGCGGCGCACTTCTCTGCCTCGCAGACCCGCTCTTCTTCACGGTAGGTAAGCTTTCCATATTCCTCTCCTACGCAAACAAGTACACAAAACCCTTCAACGAAATAAGTGAGGTGATTCCCGAACTTCAGAACGCAACCGTATGCGCAAAGAGAGTGTTTGACGTCGTTGCCCTTGAGCCCGAGCAGGAAAACTCCGAGTGCGACGGATGTGAGCTTGACGGAAGCATGGAATTTGAATCTGTCAATTTCTCTTACACGCCCGATAAGGAGCTTATAAAGAACTTCAACCTCAAGGTATCCGCAGGACAGAATATCGCTATCGTAGGTCCCACGGGATGCGGAAAAACCACCCTCATCAACCTCATTATGCGCTTCTACGATCCCGTCTCGGGAAGAATCTCCGCAAGCGGAAACGATACCAAGCATATGAGCCGCGCCTATCTGCGTGAATATATCGGAATGGTGCTTCAGGATACCGTAATACTTGAGGGGACTGTCAAAGATGTCATCTCCTACGGCAAGCCAGATGCAACCTTCAATGAAATAGAGCGCGCCGCAAAGCTTGCTCACGCGCACTCCTTCATAACAAAGCTCCCCAACGGCTACGATACCGTTATCAACGGAGAAAACGCGATATCTTACGGACAGCGCCAGCTGCTCTGTATCGCAAGAATAATGCTCACCCTTCCCCCTATGCTTATTCTTGACGAGGCTACGTCCTCAATAGACGTCCTCACCGAAAGCAAAATCCGTCGCGCATTTGCCGAGCTTACAGAGGGAAGAACGTCCTTTATCATCGCCCACAGGCTCTCCACCATAAAGGAATCCGACCTTATTCTCGTTATGAATAACGGCAATATAGTCGAGCAAGGCACACATGAGGAGTTGCTTGAGAAAAAAGGCTTTTACCACGAGCTCTGGACGGCAGGACTCTAAACATTCCATGTTTTTTGTTAACAAATTGTAAAACATAAAGCATTGCGCCTTGACAAGCGAAGCTGTATATGTTATAATATATCGGTCAGTCACGGAAAACAACAACCGTGCTCCTTGCCGCTTGTAAAAACAAACTGAGACAAGCGGTCTTTAATGTCCATAGGGAGGTAAAATCATGGATCAGAAAATCGTAAACACTTATGAAACACTGTTCGTTTCCGATCTCACAGGCGGAGAAGAAGCTGCAAAAGCTACCGTTGAGAAGTTCAAGAGCATCATCGCAGCCAATGCCGAGATCGAAGAGGTTAACGAATGGGGAAAGCGTCGTTTTGAGTACCCGATAAACGACAAGAACGAGGGCTACTACACTCTCGTAACATTCAAGAGCGCACCCGAGTTCCCCGCAGAGCTTGAGCGTCTCTACCACATCGACGAAAACCTTATGCGTTCTATCATCATCAAGCTTGATGAGAAGGTAATGGCAAGAGCAAAGGCTAAAGCCGCTGCTAAAGCTGCTGCTAAGGCTGCAAGAGAAGCTGCCGCTAAGGAAGCTGCTGAAGCTAAGGAAGCTGTTGTAGAAGATAGCGCAGAGTAATTTGCACACTGTAATGAAGGGAGAAAGCAATGTCTAATTTTAACTTTAACAAAGTAATTCTCGGCGGACGTCTCACAGCAGACCCCGAGCTCAAGC
>JAZSLE010000090.1:0-10621 GCA_045535215.1 Eubacteriales bacterium | reverse complement strand
ACATATAGCACGCTCTTACCGAGTGTCCGACAGCCTCCCGCATATCCCTTACCGGAATATGGCTCTGCCAATATTCGCGGGTATCTTCCTTTTCACCGAGTCCTCTCTTGTCGAGGAAAAACGCCGCCATATCGAGATATTTTTTGTTTCCCGTCACCGAATACATGCTGAGAAGGGCAAGCTCTATCTCCTGATGTCCGGGAGTGGTAAAGGACGACGTTTTTTCGTCCATAAATATTTTCTTTATGCAATCGGCAAATTTTTCGGATATCTTGAGGAGTCTGTCACTACCCGTTGCCTCGTAATAAGCAACAGATGCCTCGAACAGATGTCCGGCACAGTAAAGTTCGTGATTGTTGCGGTTAGTGAAGCGCGTCTCCTCCGGATGAACCGCGTAGTAACTGTTGTAGTAGCCGTCCTCGTAAGCATTCTGTTCCATTCTCTCGGCTATCATATTTATCTTGTCGTCAAGGTCCTTATCGTACTCAAGACCGATATAATAAGCCGCACCCTCGACCCACTTTATTACGTCGGAGTCCCAAAATATGTGAGGCGGGATGCTTGCGTTAGGGTCGCACTTATATGCATCAACTCTTCCGGTCTCGCTGAATCTGTCCCATACGGCGTCAACCGTCTTCTCGCGGACAAGGTCGATCTTATCCTTCCAAAATCCGCCCTCAATCTTAACGTTTTTAATCCCCAAAAGTTTCATATTTTATCCTCCAAAAGGTTATGACATTATTTTTTGATGTATTTCATAATCTCGGAATACGCCGTAGTGTTTCCGCAGATAACCGAGCAAGGCTTCAGTATGTTGAGCTCCTCGCCCTGCATATCCGTGATAACTCCGCCCGCTTCCTTAAGGACAAGGCCTGCCGCGGCGTAATCCCACGGACTGAGTATCATTTCAAAGAATGCGTTCTGTCTGTTCGATGCAACGTAGCATATGTCAAGCGCCGCAGAGCCGCATCTTCTGATATCCATAACGTTGGGATATATGCTCTCAATAAGAGCAAAGGTAGCCCTCGCATGATCCATATAATACGGAGACGTACCAAATCCGAGAAGAGTATGCGCAAGGTCGGTCTCCCGCGCGTATATTCTCTTGCCGTTCACGTAAGCGCCCTTACCCTTTTCCGCATGGAATAACTCGTCGAGATACGGATCGTATACCATACCGAGAACAACCTCTCCATCCTTCGCAAGTGCAATGGATATTGCGCTGTGATGAAAATCAAGTGAAAAATTGAGTGTTCCGTCTATAGGGTCAACGATAAAGCAATACCCTCTGAGGTCACTCGCATTTTCCGAGCTTTCCTCACCGATGAACTTCGCATCGGGAATAATCTTTGAAAGCTCCTCGTAAATAAATGCCTGAGTTTTCTCGTCGTGCTCGGTGCATATATCTCTGAAGTTCTTTTTCTGCTTCATATCCATATAGGAATAATCCACATTACGAACGTAAGCCCCCGCCTCTTTTATTACAGCTTCTATTTTTTTATTCATTTTCGTTCTTTACCAATCTTATTTTGCAAGAGCTAGCTTTACTATTTTGTCACAAAGCTCGTCGTATTCTATTCCGGTAGCTCTTGCCTCTTGAGGAAGCAATGAAAGAGGAGTCATTCCGGGGAGAGTGTTTGCCTCAAGACAGTAAAATTCCTTTCCGTCGTATATGAAATCTATTCTAGCATAGCTTTCGAGATGGAGCGCTGTAAACGCTCTTGCGGTATACTCAGAAAGTATTCTGTTCTCCTCCTCGGTAAGCGGTGCGGGACACAGCTCCTCGGTTCTTCCTGATTGATACTTGTTAGCGTAGTCGTAGAATCCGCTTTTCGGAATGATCTCTACCGGGGGAAGCGTCTTGCCGTCTATTATGCCGACGGTAAGCTCTCTGCCGACGATCTTTCTTTCGACTATTATACTGTCCTCGTACTCGGACGCGCTTTCTATTGCCTTTGTAAGCTCCTCGTAGTTATCCGCAAAGCTCACACCGACGCTTGAACCTCCGCAGCAGGGCTTTATAACGCAGGGATATCCCACCTTACTCTCGTAATCCTCCTCCGTAAATGTGCTGATGCCCTTTTCGTAGCAAAGCCATTTAGCCGTAGGAACGCCCGCCTCCTTCAAAAGCTTCTTCGAGAGGTTTTTGTCCATTGCGAGCATCGCTCCCTTTGAGGAAGCTCCGGTATAGCGGATGCCGAGTATCTCAAGCAGTGCCTGAAGCTTTCCGTTTTCGCCTATACCGCCGTGAAGCGCCATAAACACAACGTCAGCGGCACGGCACAGTTCAATTATATTTTCACCTATCTCGGCTTCTCCGCCTCTTTCCGCCTTAAGCTTTTCAAGGTCGGGGACGCTTTCCCCCACCGCATAGGAATAATCGCTTTTGTCAGTAAAGGTAGAGTCCTCTACCCTTTCGCATCCCATAAACACGTCTGCAAGCGCTACCTTGTAGCCCTGTCTTGCAAGTGCATTCGCTATAAGGCTTCCCGAAACGAGGGATACGTCTCTTTCGTGGCTCAATCCTCCTGCGAGGACTGCTATCTTTATGCAAGTTTTATCCATAATAAACTCCAAATATCTGTGGACAGGATACCGTATGGCATCCTATCCCATAGTTTAAGCGTAATATTGTCAGCCGACAATGACCTTACGAGCCACGTCGGGATAGTTTGTAATAACAGCGTCGACACCCGCCTCTGCAAGACGGCGCATAGCTGCTTCATCGTTTACCGTCCAGGGATGTACTCTGATGCCTCTCTTGTGCATCTCTTCGACGTATTCGGGGTAAAGCGTTATCTGATTTTGTCCCGGGTGAGAAGCCTTCGCGGGAATGTTAGCGGCATAATCCCAAGCCTTTACCATGTTAAAGCTGTAAAGCGGCGCAACGAATGCGTCTTTATCAGCCTTGAGCGTGCGTGCAAGCTGCTCGTGGTCAAATGATGAGTATATAATAACGTCCTCCATACCGTACTCCTTTGTGAGAGCAACGAGAGCTGCGGGCATTTTGGGATCCGCGGATTTGATCTCTATGTTTATTACCTTGCCTGTGGGTTTGAAGAGGTCGTATACCTCGGAGAGAAGGGGTATCTTCGTTCCCTTGAATTCAGCTCCGAACTTAATTCCGAAATCAAAAGCGAGAAGCTCATCATACGTGTACGACGTAATAGCGCCCTGTCCGTTCGACGTCCTGTCTATTTTCTCGTCGTGGCAAACGACGATTTTTCCGTCCTTCGTGAAATGAACGTCAAGCTCTATTCCGTCGGCCTCCATATCAAGTGCAAGTTTAAATGCGGGCATCGTATTTTCGGGTGCGTATCCACATGCACCTCTGTGTGCCCATACCAGTGTTCGTTCGGTAAGTGTTTTATTCATTGCGACAACTCCTTGCAAATATATTAGTTTTCAAATTTCATTATGCCATAGTATTCAAGCAATTTTATAAACAAGCCACCCTGTACCGTACGGTTTCTGAAGCTCTTTCCGCTATTGAAGAGGGTGGGACGTCCGTAGGATACGTGCATACCCGTTATGGTGTAATACCAGTCGGTCATGGGTACTCTCGACGGGGAGAGATGGAAGAAGAGCCAAAGGGGTGCAACAAAATTCTCAAAGTCCTTCTTTTCCTCAGCGAGGGTTGCCGTCCATACGAGCCAGTCGCTCTTCGTGTAGGGCTGTCTGTTATCGAGGGGCATTCCATAGGGATGTACTCTCTTTTTGTAGCTTGCAAACTCGGATGCGATAACGCTCTTGGGCATGATATCAAGTCCCATAAGCTTATCCCAAACGATATTGTACTTCATACTGAAGGAATCGTCCTTATCAAACGCGAGTTTGTAGCTTCCGTCACCGTTAGCAGCTCTTTCAGCCCAATCCTTCGCGTAATTTTTAGCAATGGTGAGGTACTTTCTGCCCTCTCTTGCCTGTCCCTTCATCTTGTAGAGAACGCCCATGCAGGCGATGCCCATTATTGCCTTGAGAGAAAGGTTACAGTTATGAGCAAGATGCCCTGCAAAGTCATCGGTACAAAGCTGATTTCCGGGGTCCTCGCCGTTTTCGATAAGATATTTTACCCACTGCTCGAGGAGATCAAAGTGCTCGTCTGCAAAGGATACGTCGTTAGTAGCGACCGCTATAGCCGCATCGAGAACAAGGATGTTTCCGCACTCCTCTACCGGCATCTGCTTTTCAAGTAAAAGCTGGCCCTCTTTGAGACCGTATCTCTGTCCGTCGACTGCAGGATATCTTCCCGCGTCGTGAGGTGCGAAATCAAACGCCCACGCGTCCGTCTTAGCAAACTTATATACGGGTCTGAGCATTCCCTTAACGAGCTCGGGATTGTATATGAAGAAGAGCGGTACGGAAGGATAAGTAACGTCAACTGTAGCCGCGCATCCGTTGGAGAAGCATTCCTTGGATATGAAGAGTATCTCACCGTTTTCGTCAACTGCGACCTTATGAGCGGCTATCGTCTGACGTGTTGCAAGGAGAAGCATCTCCGCATATTTTTCACCGCCCGCCTTTACAGCGTCCGTGTACATCTTTTCGGAGAAATCGCGGCACGCGGTAACAACGTCGGAGTAATCGTTTCTTGCCTCGGATATAGCCTCGCAAATAGTTTTACCGTTGTTGTTCCAGCAAGACTTGAGGTGCTTTCCGAAATAGTTTATTGAATATATATCGTCGTATGCAAAGGTAATGAGGTAGGATTCGTGAGGCTTGAGCGCTCCGCTTGTAATACAAGCAAAGGTCATGTCGTCCTTCTTCTCAAAGGAAGCCTTCGCATCCGAATCACCTGTGAGATAAAAATATCCCCAATCTATTCTAAGGTCGTCTCCGTCCTTCGCAAGAACCTCCTGCACGGACGAACCCATCTTCGCGGTCTCGCAAGCACCTATGCTTATGACCTCGGTGGTAACGGGATACTGTCCCTTAACGTCAAGACATATCTCCTCGGATACCTTTACGGTAATGCTTACCGAGTGCTTCTTGCCGTCAAGCGAACGAGTGATAACGTCAAGATAGCTTACGGGTCTTGACATAAGCTCAAGGTCGGTAAGAAGAAGAGGAGACGTAAAAGTAGCGGTGAGCTCAACGCCCGAAGCCGTAAATACGTATACGGAGCTGAATGCGTCGAAATCCCTTTTCACCTGTTTCATTGCGGGAGCCTCTGCGTCCGCACCTACGAATCTATACACCTGTCCGTCTATTTCAGCATAGGCATTAATGGTGTGAGGCGCGGCTGTCCAATGCTCGGTTACACTGTCTGTGAGCTTATCCGAGGGGGACCATACACTGAAATACGGGTCGATTGTAATAAGCGGGGTTGATGGTGGGCGAAGAATCATTTTGATCACCTGATTTTTGGAAATCCAAAATCCTTTCGTAACACAAAGATTTACTTCTATATTATAGCACATATAAATCGTTTTGTAAATAGTTATGCCGAAAAATATTTTTCTTTTTTTCTTTTAAATTTCATCAAAACTATTTACATTCGACAAAGTTTGTGGTATAATATTTACAAACAAATAAATCAAATTTAAGGAGTAAACAAATGCAAGAATTTCTTTCAACGCTTATTGCTTACGCTTGTGATATCGGCGGAAAGCTCATACTCGCTGTTATCGTATTTTTCCTCGGCAGATTCCTCATCAAGCTCGCCCTCAAACTTCATGCAAAGACAAACCAGAGTGGCAAGATAGACGTTACCGTACATAAGTTTACCGCAAACATCATAAAGATAGGCCTCTATCTCGTGCTTGCAGTAACCATCATCGGTATCCTCGGACTTCCCACGGCAAGCTTTATCGCGGCATTCGGCTCTGTCGGTGTTGCTATCGGTCTTGCTCTTCAGGGCTCCCTCGGAAACTTTGCGGGCGGCATTATGCTTCTCATCTTCAAGCCCTTTAAGGCAGGCGACTATATCCAGTCCGGTGAGGCAGCAGGTACCGTAGAATCCATAACTATCTTCTACACCTATGTGGTTACTGTTGACAACAGAGTTATAACTGTTCCCAACGGCGGTCTTTCCAACAGTGTCATCTTCAACAACTCCACAAAGGACGAAAGACGTGTTGATATGGCAGTTGATGTAGCTTGCGATTCCGATATCGATCTCGTAAAGGATACTCTCGTAACTCTCGCAGAGAATCATCCCAACGTTATCGTCGACAACGGCATCTACGCAAGAGTCTCCGGACGTGGTGAAAGCAGCATCATCGTTGACTTCAGAGTATGGTGCAAGAAGGAAGATTACTTCACAGTAAAGGCAGACCTTCTCGAGCAGATCAACGAGGCATTCAAGATCCGCAACATTGAGATTCCTTACGGTCGTGTAAACGTTAATCTCCTCAACAAATAATCCAAGAAATTTCATAATCACTAATAGATCAAAGTATTTCAAATAACGCAGCTGATCTACCCATTAAAAAAGTACGTGACACACATCTCGTACTTTTTTAATGCATATACGGTTATCGTAAAAAAGTGATCTTCAACGTGTTTCAAACGTTGAAGCAACGGAGAAATAATATGACTGTTTTTGAGAAAATAATTTACCTTTTACAAGCGAGAATGACCACTCCGGCAAGCTACGGAATATTTCACATTATTTCGTTTATCTTGGCGATATCACTTGGCATATTCCTCATATCTAAATTCAGGAACGCTTCCGATAAAGCCTTGCACACTATCCTCGCGATATGCTGGAGCCTTATGGTAATATCCGAAATATACAAACAGTTTGTTTTCTCGCTTTCATCCGACGGTACGAATGCGACGTGGCAATATTTATGGTACGCATTTCCCTTCCAGTTCTGCTCCACTCCATTGTACGCACTTCCCTTCGTGATCTTTATGAAGGAGGGCAAGATACGTGATTGTGTTATGTCCTTCCTCGCTACGTTTTCGTTTTTTGCCGGTATCGCGGTAATGATATACCCCAACGACGTATACATGGATATGATAGGCATAAACGTCCAGACAATGCTCCACCACGGTATGCAACTGTCACTCGGTATGTTCCTGTTTGCATATAACAGACGTCGCTTTGATCTGCGCTTCTATCTGAAGGGAATTCCGGTCTTCGCCGCTTTTTCCGTTACTGCAATGCTTCTCAATGAAATAGCATATTTCTGGGTGCTTCCCACATTCGATCCCGAAGCGACCTTCAATATGTTCTACGTAAGCCCTCATTTTGATTGCACTCTTCCGATTCTCTCGATCGTGTACCAACATATTCCGTATCCGGCATTCCTCGCGCTGTATATCCTCGGATTCTCGCTTGTTGCCTTTATAATATACGGATTGGAGATAGGTGTTCTCAAATTAACGAGGCTGTGCAGATCCTATGTTAAAAAATAAAAACGTTCTTATTCCGCTGTCTGCACTGTTTGCTCTTGCCGAAATAACGCTTTCCTTGTTCCATCAAGTAACAAGGGGCGCTGTTTCGGCATACGCATCTTATGCGGCAATAGTCCTCGCATGTATATTTTGCGTGGTCTTCATTGAGCCGTCGTCACAGTACGTGATGACGCAGACAGCCCTTATATGTACGGCGTTTGCCGATTATTTTCTTGTTATATCACGAGTTCAGCAGCGACTTCCCGCGATGCTCTTCTTCTCTATAACGCAAATATGCTATTTTATCTTGATACACCGTAATATGAAGAGTCAAAGCCTTCGCAAGGTACACCTTATAGCGCAGGCTTCCCTTTCGGTGTTCGCCGTAATTTTGACGCTCGCCGTGCTTCAGAGCAAGGCCGACGCGTTGTCGCTCGTCTCCCTTTTTTATTTTGCAAATCTCTTATCGAATATAGTGTTCGCGTTTATTGATTTCAAGGCGTCACCGCTGCTCGCGATAGGTCTGCTGCTGTTTATCTGCTGTGATATAACGGTAGGACTGTCAATGATTGATCTGTATTTCGATATACCGAGCGATTCTGTGATATACAGCATCATAAATCCCGGATTTGATCTCGCGTGGGCGTTTTACATCCCCTCGCAGACACTGTTGGCGCTCAGTCTTCTTTCATCGCGTATAAAGGCGAAGGCGCCGAAAAAGCTGCACGCAAAAGCGTAAAACTTGTCGGAGAAGTTCCCTGCGCATTCGTCAAACCGCAATTTTCACATAATATAGGCATTTGTAGGAGCTTACGGCGCTTTGTTAAAGTGCCGCGCCCAAACAGATAAAAAAGACAATATTTCATTTAAGTAAAGGAGAAACGTTATGTACAACTTTCCCATAGGCGTTATGCTTGAATCCTTCAAAACGGACACTGTCACTGCGATCGCAAAGGCTGCCGCATTAGGTGCAGACGGATTGCAGATGTATGCAACCAGAGGTGACAACTCCCCCGAAGCACTCACTCCCGATAAGAGAAGAGAGCTTTTGGCAAGAGTAAAGGGATCCGGTCTTAAATTTTCTGCTCTTTGCGGAGACCTCGGAAAGGGATTCGGTCACAGAGAGCTCAACCCCGAGCTTGTTGAAAAGTCTAAGAGAATACTTGATCTCGCGCTTGATCTCGAGACCAATATAGTAACCACACATATCGGTGTCGTTCCGAATGATAAGAATCACGAGAGATATAAAATAATGCAGGAGGCTTGCTTTGAGCTTTCTCGCTATGCCGACAGCATCGGCGCACACTTCGCTATAGAGACAGGTCCCGAGACCGCAGTAGTCCTCAAGAGCTTCCTTGACGACCTCTCCTCCACCGGCGTTGCGGTAAACCTTGACCCCGCAAACTTCAAGATGGTCACCGGAGACGATCCCGTACAGGCGGTATACACTCTCCGCGACTATATCGTTCACACACACGCAAAGGACGGAAACAAGCTTGCCGACGGAAATCCCGAATACATCTACAAGGCAGTTCATCCCGTCCCCGAATCCTATGCAGGCGTTAAGTTCTTTGAGGAGGTTCCTCTCGGAACGGGATCGGTTGATTTCCCCAACTACCTTAAGGCACTTGAGGATATCGGATACAAGGGCTTCCTCACCATTGAAAGAGAGGTCGGAGCTTCTCCCGAAAAGGACATCAAAACCGCGTATGACTTTCTTAAGAGCGTTATAAGCAGCAACTAAGCAGTCATAACAACGTAAAGGACGGGTACCCACCCGTCCTTTTTCATTGTCTATACACAAAAAAACGGCGCGCTACGTTAAAGTAAGCACGCCGTTTGGCTTTTATCAGTGATATACCTCGTCTGAACCATTGTCGGACTTATCGTTATCAGAGGATTCGTAATCACCCGCAAGATCGTCGAGTCGTCTCTGCGCCTCGTTCTCATTCTTACGGAGCATCTCCTCCTGCTTTTCTCTTTCGGTATCGTTGTCAGCCTTGCTCTGCTCTTCCTTGCTTGACTTTACAAACTCAACCTCCTCAACCGTTGGAGTGCCTTCCATAACGAGCTTAAACTGATCTGCATCCATTTCGGAGTGCAAGAACAGATACTCTGCTATGAAGTCGAGCTTTGCTCTATTTTCGGTGAGTATCTCAACCGACTTATCCATGCAGGAAGTAATAATGCTGTGTATCTCAGCATCTATCTTAGAGGAAACGCTTTCACTGTAATCGCGATTCGCTGAGAAATCTCTGCCGAGGAATACATTTTCATCGTGTCCCGAGCCGTACTTTATCGGTCCGAGCTCGTCGCTCATACCGTACTTTGTAACCATCTTCTTTGCGATAGCCGTAGCTCTCTCAATGTCGTTTGATGCACCGCCCGTGTAATCACCGAAGACAAGTCTTTCTGCCGCTCTTCCCGCGAGAAGCATCGAGATATCCTCAATAAGCTCCTGCTTGTATTCGCTGTGCTTGTCGGTATCGGGGAGGTTGAGAGTATAACCGAGTGCTCTTCCGCTCGGAATTATGGATATCATATGGACGGGATCGCCCGTAGGAAGCACGTAGGACACGATAGCGTGACCTGCCTCGTGGTACGCGGTGTTCTTCTTTTCCTTGTCGGAAAGCTGCATTGACTTCTTCTTCGGGCCTGCAATTATCTTTGTGAACGAGTCCTCTATCTCCTTCATTCCGATAAGAGTCTTGCCTCTTCTTGCGGAAAGGAGAGCCGCCTCGTTAAGAAGGTTTGCAAGAGCGGCACCGGTGAATCCGGGAGTCGTCTTTGCGACTGTATCGAAATCAACGTTGCCCTCAAACTTCTTATTGCGTGCGTGAACGTCTATAATAGCACGTCTTCCCTTTGTATCGGGATAGTTTACGGTTATCTGTCTGTCAAATCTTCCGGGACGGAGGAGGGCGGGGTCAAGAATGTCGGGACGGTTTGTAGCCGCCATAACGATTATACCGTCGTGTGATCCGAATCCATCCATCTCAACGAGAAGCTGGTTAAGCGTTTGCTCTCTTTCGTCGTGTCCACCACCGAGACCTGCGCCTCTGTGACGTCCGACCGCGTCTATCTCGTCGATAAATACTATGCTTGCTGGATACTTTCTTGCGTTTTCAAAGAGGTCTCTTACTCTGGATGCACCTACACCTACGTACATTTCAACAAAATCAGAGCCTGAGATTGAGAAGTATGGTACGTCAGCCTCACCTGCAACGGCTCTCGCAAGTAAGGTTTTACCTGTACCTGGAGGGCCGACTAAAAGAAC
>JAZSLE010000154.1:0-30372 GCA_045535215.1 Eubacteriales bacterium | reverse complement strand
GAAAGACCGCAGGAAAGGGTCACAAGGGCCAGAACGCACGTTCCGGCGGTGGAGTAAGACCCGGATTTGAAGGCGGACAAATTCCGCTTTACAGAAAGCTCCCGAAGAGAGGATTCAACAACAGATTCGCAGTACACTACTGTGTAGTTAACGTAGGCGACATTAATGCAAAGTTCGAGGACGGAGCAGTTGTTGACGTAGCAGCACTCAAGGCTGTAAAGCTCGTGCGCAAGGAGCTTGACGGCGTCAAGGTTCTCGGTAATGGCGAAGTTACCAAAAAAATAACTGTTAAAGCGGCAGTCTTTTCAGCAACCGCTAAGGAAAAGATAGAAGCAGCAGGTGGAAAGACTGAGGTGGAATGAGATGTTTCAATCATTCAAGAACGCTTGGAAGATAACCGATCTTCGTACCAAGATGCTCTTTACGTTGATGATCATCGTTCTCTACCGAATCGGCGCTAATATTCCCGTACCGTATGTTAATTCAGAGGTAGTAAATTCCTGGCTTTCAGCATCATCAGGCTCTATCCTCGGATATATGAACATACTCAGTGGTGGAGCACTCGGTCAAGCAACTTTGTTCGCACTCTCAGTATCACCGTATATCACATCCTCGATCGTCATCCAGCTTCTCGGAGTAGCATTCCCTAACTCCATCGGAGCTTGGTCTAAGGACGAAGAGGGTAAAAAGAAAATCAACGCTCTTACAAGAATTGTAACAGTGGCGCTCGCTATCATAACCGCTTGGGGTTATGTTACTATCCTTGATACCAACTCTATGCTCGTATCCGGCACAGATTGGTTTAACAAGATGGTAATGATTTTCATCTACACTGCAGGTGCCGCACTTATCATGTGGCTCGCAGAGAAGATCAATGAGCATGGAATCGGAAACGGAATCTCTATGATACTCTACGCGAATATCGTTGCAGGTCTCCCCTCCCTCTTCATCAGTGTCTACGGAATGGTATTCCCGGACGGAACGTTCGGCTCCTTCCAGGCATGGCCCGGTCTTGTAATGGCACTCATTACTATTGTAGTAATAGTAGCTATCGTAATTCTTACTATCTGGATCACAAATTCAGAGAGAAGAATCCAGATCCAGTACGCGAAGCGTGTAGTTGGCCGTAAGATGTACGGCGGACAGAGCTCTAACCTTCCGCTCAAGCTCAATATGGCAGGCGTTATGCCGATCATCTTCGCAAGCTCGATCGCAACAGTACCCGCAACCATCGCTTCCTTCTTCAAGGGTAATGCCTTCTGGGATGGAGTAACAGAGGTGTTTGGCATGAATACAATTCTGTATATCATCGTCTTCCTCCTCCTTATCGTTGGTTTCTCGTACTTCTATATCATCATCTCGTTTGACCCCGTTGAGGTTGCAAACAACATCCAGAACCAGGGTGGTGCGATTCCCGGCATCCGTTCGGGTAAGCCTACTTACCAGTTCATTAAGAAGGTGCTTAACAGAATCACTCTCATAGGCGCGTTCTTCCTTGGATTTATCGCTTGCTTCCCGCTCTTGGTCAATATGATAGCAACGCTCTGTGGATATCAGGCGCTTGCAACACTCGCATTCTCCGGCTCATCTCTCCTCATCATCGTAGGAGTTATCCTTGAGACGGAAAGAGATCTCGCCAGCCAGGTTGCTCTCCGTAACTACGGTTCGCACAATACTAAGGGCTTCCTTGGTTGATAAGAAAGAGGTGCTTATGAAGCTTATATTGCTTGGGGCTCCCGGTGCAGGAAAAGGCACACAGGCAGAGCGCATATCCCGTAAATACAATATACCCACGATCAGCACAGGCGAAATACTCAGAACTCAGATAAGAAACGGTACCGAACTCGGAACAAAGGCAAAAGAGTACATGGATAAGGGACAGCTCGTTCCCGACCAGCTCGTTATCGGAATGGTTGCAGACTTCCTCTCCTCCAGAGGAGACGAAGGCTACATCCTCGATGGCTTCCCGAGATCTATTCCTCAGGCTGAGGCTCTCGACGCAATGGGAGTTAATCTTGATAAGGTTCTCTCCATCGAGATCGCAGATGAGACTATCGTTGAAAGAATGAGTGGAAGAAGAGTGTGCTCCAAATGCGGAGCAACTTACCACACGAAATACAACCCGCCGAAGACAGAGGGCGTTTGTGACGCTTGCGGTGCCGAGTTGAAGATCAGAGATGACGACAACGAGGAAACTGTAAGAGATAGACTTAAGGTCTACCACGCACAGACAGAGCCGCTCAAGAGCTTCTATGAGAAGAAGGGCATCCTCGTCAGTGTAAACAGCTGCGAGAAGGTAGACGATACTACCGCCCTCGTATTTGAAGCACTCGGAGAGTAAGTATGATACCGATAAAAAATCCCGTTCAACTGTCCGGGATGAGAGACGCAGGCAGGATAACCGGTGAAGCACTTCTGGCAGCGCGCGATGCGATAAGGCCGGGAATGAGCACGAAAGAGCTTGATAAGGTGGTTCATGATTATATCGTAAAACAGGGAGCGAAACCCTCCTTCCTGGGTTACGGCGGTTTTCCCGCCAGCGCGTGTATCAGCGTCAATGACGAGGTAATACACGGAATACCGAACAGAAAGACAATACTGAAGGAAGGGGACGTCGTTAAGATCGACGTGGGCGCTTACTATAAGGGCTTCCACGGAGACAGCGCAAGATCCTTCCCCGTCGGTGAGATAAGTGCGGAAGCACAGAACCTCATCAGCGTAACAAGAGAAAGCTTTTATATGGGCATCAAAAAGCTTGAGATAGGCAACCGACTCGGAGACGTTTGCTCCGCTATCGGAAGTCATATCGAAAGCCACGGATACGGCATCGTGACCGATTTTGTCGGACACGGCATAGGTCAGGCGCTTCACGAAAGCCCTGAGGTGCCGAACTTCGGAAGGCCCGGAAGAGGTGTCAGACTCTGTAGCGGAATGACTCTTGCAATAGAGCCTATGGTGAACGTCGGAAGCGGAAAGATAGTAGTCCTGCCGGACGGTTGGACAGTAAAAACGCTGGACGGCTCATTGTCCGCCCACTATGAAAACACAGTGGCACTCACCGATAACGGTGTCGAGATACTGACTCTCATTGAAAAAGACTATCCGTATTAAGGATTTTATGATCGTATTATAAACTGAAGCAGGAGGAAAAGACTGTGGCAAAGGACGAAAACGTAATAGAGTTTGAAGGTAAGGTAGTGGAAACGTTGCCTAACGCAACCTTCAAGGTACAGCTTCCCAACGGACACATAGTGACCGCTCATATATCGGGAAAGCTCAGAATGAATTATATACGCATACTGCCGGGTGACACGGTAACCGTTGAAGTGTCGGCATACGACCTTACAAAGGGAAGAATAACCTGGCGTTCCAAATAATAACGAAAGGCATGGTGAAATTACATGAAGGTTAAACCATCCGTAAAGAAGATCTGCGAAAAGTGCAAGATCATTAAAAGACATGGCCGTATAATGGTCATCTGCGAAAACCCCAAGCATAAGCAGAAGCAGGGTTGAGCAACACTAAAATCTTAAAAACAGAAAGGAAATAACAGAATGGCTCGTATAGCTGGTGTTGATATTCCGAATCAGAAGCGCGTAGAGATCGCCTTGACATACATCTATGGTATAGGCCGCAAGAGCGCAAACGATATTCTTGAAAAGACAGGTATAAGCCCCGACAAGCGTGCGAAGGACCTTACAGAAGATGAGGTAGCTAAGCTTCGTGACGTTATCGAGAACGAGTATACCGTCGAAGGAGACCTCCGCAGAGACGTACAGCTCAATATAAAGAGACTCGTAGAGATCAACTGCTACAGAGGTATCAGACACAGAAAAGGCCTCCCCGTAAGAGGACAGAGAACAAAGACCAACGCGAGAACAAGAAAAGGTCCCGCAAAGACAATCGCTAACAAGAAGAAGTAAAGGAGCAGCATAAAGATGGCAAAAGTCGCAGCTAAAAAGGTTGTTAAGAAGAGACGCGAGCGCAAGAACATCGAAGAAGGTGCAGTGCATATCCAGTCCAGCTTCAACAACACTATCATAACAATAACCGATGTCAACGGAAATACGATTTCGTGGGCGTCCGCAGGCGAACTCGGCTTCAAGGGCTCCCGTAAGTCTACTCCCTTCGCAGCACAGAGTGCATCCGAGACAGCAGCAAAGCTCGCTATGGAGCACGGTCTTAAGAAGGTTGAAGTATACGTAAAAGGTCCCGGATCGGGAAGAGAATCTGCAATTCGTGCGCTTGAGACAGTAGGTCTTCAGATCACTCTTATCAAGGACGTAACTCCTATCCCGCACAACGGATGCAGACCGCCTAAGCGCAGACGCGTTTAATTTAAGAACGGAGGAATAGTAATATGGCAAGATATACAGGACCTGTATGCAGACTCTGCCGCAGAGAGGGCGTTAAGCTTTATCTTAAGGGTGACAGATGTATGTCAGGCAAGTGTGCACTTGACCGCAGAAACAGTGCTCCCGGCCAGCACGGTGCAACAGTAAAGAAAGCAAAAGAATACGGCAGACAGCTTCGTGAGAAGCAGAAGGCTAAGAGATACTACGGCGTTCTCGAGAAGCAGTTCGCAAACTACTTCGTAGAGGCTGAGAGAAAAGAAGGAATCACAGGTGAAAACCTCCTCGTTCTTCTTGAGCGTCGTCTTGACAACGTAGTATACAGAATGGGTATGGCTTCTACAAGAAAGGAAGCTCGTCAGCTCGTTCTCCACACACACTTCACTCTCAACGGCAAGAACGTAAACATCCCCTCGCTTCTCGTTAAGCCCGGCGACGTTATCGTAGTTAAGGAAACCAGCCGTGACAGCGTAAAGTTTAAGGATCTTGCACAGGTGAAGAGACAGGAAGCACCTGCTTGGATGGAAGTATCCGAAGACGGCTTTACATGCAAGGTAAATGCAATGCCTAAGAGAGAGGACATTGAATTCCCGTTCGAGGAACAGCTTATCGTCGAGCTTTATTCCAAGTAATCCGGATGAAGCCGCGAAAAGAGCGGTGAATTCGGTAGCCTAAGAGAATCAGAATAATCAAAAATTTGAATAGGAGGATTATTTGGAATGATAGAGATAGAGAAGCCCAATATAATAACAGTAGACATTACAGACGATGGTAAACATGGTGTGTTTGTTGTAGAGCCTCTTGTAAGAGGATACGGCATAACACTCGGAAACTCACTTCGTCGCGTGCTTCTTAACTCACTTCCCGGATGCGCAGTAACGAACATCAAGATAAACGGTGTTCTCCATGAGTTTTCTGTTGTAGACGGTGTGAGAGAGGACGTGCCGGAGATCGTACTCAATGTAAAGGGAATCGTAGCAAAGCTTCACGGCGTTAACCAGAAGAAGGCTATAATCGACGTAACGGGACCGTGCGAGATCACCGCAGGTGACATCAAGTCGGACCTTGATATAGAGATATTTAACCCCGATCTTCACATAGCAACACTTGAGAACGACGCAAAGTTCTATATGGAGCTTCAGTTCGAAACAGGCAGAGGCTATGACGGTGCTGACGTTAATAAGAGATTGTATGTTGAGCACGGATACGATAACGTTATCGGAACTATCTTTACAGATTCGATATATACACCCGTATATAACGTAAAGTATGAGGTGGAAAATACCCGTGTAGGCAACAACACAAACTTCGATAAGCTTACGATAGACGTGCTTACAAACGGAACAATTTCCGCAAAGGAAGCAATATCCCTTGGAGCGAAGTTTCTCACTGAACATCTCAATTTGTTCGTAGAACTCAGCGACGAGGCAAAGAAAGCCGAAGTAATGGTCGAACGCGAAGAGACCAAGCGCGATAGGGTTCTTGAGATGCCCATTGAGGAGCTTAGCATGTCTGTGCGCAGCTTTAACTGTCTTAAGAGAGCAGGAATCGATACCGTAGAGGACCTTATAAATCGAACAGAAGACGAGATGATAAAAGTAAGAAATCTCGGTAAGAAGTCCTTGGAGGATGTTATCCATACTCTCCACACTCTCGGACTTGAGCTCAGAAAAGAAGAAGAGTAAGATCCGATAAGAACAAAACAAAGAAAAAGTTAGATATAATCCTACAGAAGGAGGGAATTTATAATGCCCGGAACAAGAAAACTTGGCAGAACAAGTGACCACAGAAGAGCAATGCTCAGAGGTCTGGTGACATATCTGCTTGAGAAGGGAACTGTTGAGACAACCCTTACAAGAGCAAAAGAAGTTCGTTCTGTAGCTGAGAAGATGATCACACTCGGTAAGAAGAACACTTTGGCAACACGCCGTCAGGCGCTTGCATATATAACAAAGGAAGACGTTGTAACAAAGCTCTTTGTAGAGATCGCTCCCAAGTACGCTAACCGCAACGGTGGCTACACACGCATCTACAAGCTCGGTCCCCGCAGAGGAGACGCAGCTGAGATGGCGATCATTACACTCGTAGACGAGGACTAATACGTCACACCTGAAAAAAGACCGTCGCTTTGGTGACGGTCTTTTGTTATTTTGCGAGATAACTTGACAATGCGCAAAAAATGTGGTATAATATAAGATGTATAATTATAAAATGAGGAAGTGCGCAAGCACGAAAGAGGCATATATGGAATGTAAGCTCCTGAAAAGAGAAATACGAAGCGAAAGAGCAGTAAGACGCATTACGGCAGGCGTTGCCTTTGTGGCTGTCGCTATTATGTGTATCCTTTTGCTCACCGCATACCTGAAATTCACTCCTGAAACGGGAGAGGAGATCACTGCGGGAAAGCTTAAGCAGTTCTTGGGGAACTATGAGAATAAAATAAAGATAAATATCGTTCTTCTCGGTATGGTTGCGGGACTTTCCGCATTCCTGCCCGCAGTCGCAGCAGACCTTTCCGTCTTCGCATCCTGCGGCTTTGCGATCTATATGATCTACCAGAGAAGCCTTGACAATATACCGCTTTTTCCGAATCTTTTCGTTGCAATGGCGCTCGTATACCTTGCAGTAACCGTCTACTGCTCAATGAAGCGCACGCAGATAGCCAACACAAAGGGACGTAAGTTTAAATTCAGTCCGCTTACAGTGATCGCATCGGCATGTATTGCTTTCGCGTCTGTGCTTTGCATTAAGATAATCAAGGTGAAGGAGGAGTATATCCTTTACGATCGCTTCACCGACAAAACCGCAGAGGACTTCGTTGAAAAAGAATGGGGCGAGTTTGAGCCGATACTCAGCTATCTCAATACCACCTCGGCAAAGGATTATACGGTGCTTGCTATAGCACTCGGCTTCCTTGCCGTTATCGTGCTTGTACTTTTTACCTTCCCGAGACTTTCGCTTCTCGCTTCTGCCTCAACCTCGGCTTATACCCTTTACCGTATAACTGTGTATGAAATGAACGTGATGACCCTCCCCATCTTCTTTATGACGGTGATTGCGGTCGCTTGCTGTATTTGTGCCGTAAGTGCGAGCGGAAAGCTGAGACCTTATACTGACTATGAGCCGGAGGAGCTTGACGAAACACTCGATGAGGACGACGAGGATGAGGCTGAATACCAACACAACAAAGAAGCTCTTGAAAAAAGAGGACTTGATATGGAGGAATTTTAAATTGAAAAAGATAATATTAAAATATTTTCCTATCGCAGTCGCGCTCGTTCTTCTCATTACCTGCATATCTCTCGTGAAAAGCTATGAGGGCAAATTCACCGAGTATTGCGTCATTTCCTATGCGGACAGCAACGCCGCATGCGATATAACCGTTTCGAGCACGGGATACGTTATAGAATATACACCTGCAAACAAGCTGAGCAACAAGTATCTGCTTTCGCACGATATCACCGGACGTAATGTAGACGAGGTCGTAGCCGACCTTGCAGAGGCCGCGCCTGAAAATGATACCGTTTTTATAGGCGCATACTATAGAGAAGACTCGGAGGGCGAGGACTCGGTCGTAAAGGATATCGTTACTCTTGCGGCGTCCAAGATACCGCAGAGTAAGATCATAACACACGGTGCATACGCCGAGAAGGATAGCATCCGTGCAATGTCGGGTGAGGTTACCGTCGGACAAAGTATGTTTATAAAGGCATTCTCCGAGGTGTATAATATATATACGAGCGATGCCTACCTTGACGAATACTTCCTTTACGCAGCAGATTTTCACGATATGGTGATCTTCCTTCAGTATCTCTCCTCCGAAAATGAGGGATTTACCTTCGCGGAAGAACTGCATCTTGACCTCTCTGCATTCAAGGAACGCGGAAGCTATATCAGCCTTGACAGCGCAGTGGACTATGCCATAAGCGGCTCAACCAACTTCTTCGGCGAATTGGTCGAGAATATGGAATATATGGGATTAAGTTTTGAGGAAGGAAAAATAAGCTATTTCTTCTCCTGCTTCGTAGGAGACAGTACTATGAAAACCTATTTTAACGTTGATATGAATACGGGAGAAATGAGATATTCGTATATCTTGACGGATCCTTATTGATATCACGCTTTGAATGAAAGGAATGCGGCATGAAGGAACTTATGAAGCGCATATTGAAGCGGTGGCATAGCCTTAATGCTAATATGACGGCACTTTATAAGATATTGCTGGGCGTGCTTTCGATCGCCCTTGCCCTTGCATGCTTCTTTTCACTATTCTTTCTTTTCTATTTCCAAGGAGACGCGATATATGTCACCGAGCTTCGCGGCGAAGAATACGTAAGCATCCTCAACCGCCCCCTCCACATTTCCGCAATCATGATCGCAAGCGTGATAGTTACGGCATGGGGACTTGAGCTACCGTTGACAACTATCGTTTCACGCGTGACGATATACGACAAAAAGGAGAAGTACGACCTTGGCGGCGTAACAGCGGCATACATTACCGCCGTCGCATTCGACCTCTTCGTTTTCCTCGGCGCACTCTATTCCTCGGTCGTTCTATCGCTTATACTTTACGACGGAAAGCTGGTCTTTCTCGTTATGCTCTTCTCGGTAATATTCCTTTCATCCTATGCAAAGCGCCTCCTCGCCCCCTTCGTCATTCGTGCATACCGACGCTCGATAGAAAGCAAAAGGATAAAACGCATCGAGCTTTGCCATAGAGATGAGGACGGAAACGAGGATATGACACTGAAATCCGTGACGGTGGACCTTGAAAAAGGCGAATATCCCGCACTTGCGGATATCGTAAAGCGCGCCGCGAAAGGGTACGGCTTTACTGTTGAGTCCTTGAAGATCGGAATGACCTACGCCGAAAATGTGAAGAGAAAGGGTAAACGGCTTTCCTTCACGCTTGACCTTTTGCAGACCTCCGTGCTTACCGAGGATCAGCTTTTTGAGGCACTCTCGTTTGAGTGCTATAAGAAAAAGGTGGAAAAGAAATATTTCCTTTTCCGATTTGACGATCTTGTAAAAGCCATCCGATTCAGCACGTCAAATTGGAACCCGATAGAAAAGATATACGATCCGATAAACCGATTCTGCTTCGTGGAGAAGAGCCGATCGGATATTAGCTTACAGTCACTGCCATTTGAATATGCCAAGGTGGCGGCAGACGGCGGTAAGCATCTGAAAAGCGCCAACGAAAGAAGAAAGCTCTTATTGCTTTCATCCTTTGCGATGAACGAGGGTCTGCTTTCCTCCCTTCTTGAATCGGAGGAGCCGACAACCGGTTATCCGCGAATCCTTCGCGAGCGCTTCTTTGAATACGTAAAAGAAAAGGACATCACTTCACACTCCGAGCTTGACCTTACGAAAGAGCCGAGCGGAGACTACCTTGACGATATAAATAAGCTTTCGGACGTCCTCGGTGTAATGCTCGCAGAGAGCGTCAAAAAAAGCTATGCTAAAAAAAGAAGGATCTACAGAACGCTTCCTCTTGAGCGTATCGCGTCCCTTGACAGGCGCATCGCGGAGAAGCAGACGGTCAGCGCTGACGAGATGGTAAGCGTGGCCTACGATGCCGTAACACTCGGCAAGAACAAATATGCGGCTCGCCTTTTAAAGATGGCGGAGAGCACCGAGGACAAGGATGAGAAAACGGTAAAAGCCTTGTCCCGCTTAAAGAAAATGCTTCTCACCCTTTCCGAGAGCGCAAACGAGGCGCTTCTGAGGATAAACGGTGCGGAAAAGCAAAACGAAGAAGACCTGTCCGACCTCTTCTTTGGGCGTGAATTCAGTAGCTTTGTGTTTAATCCTGCAGAAAATAAGAAAAGCGGAAAATGGGCGGCGTCGGGTGAATACACCGACGTGGAAAAGAAGCACCTTGCAGACGAGCTTTCAAAAATATGCGGAGACAGACTTCTTTGGGCGGCTGTTTTTACGGTGAACGGTGCGAACGAAAGATACGACACTCTCATAGTCGGATGTAATGAGTTTTCGCGACTCGGATACGATTGCTTCCGAAAAGGTATCTACATTGCGGATATCGACTCGCTTACCGAGGAGCTTCTGATACTCGTTAAGCGGCAGAGAGGCTTTATGCGTGCGGCACTTTCGTACGAGCCCTATCCTGCGTTTGCACCCATCTTTAAGGATGCATTTATATACAGTAAAAGCTCACTTGAGCTTGATGCCATCTTCTCGCACTATGATAAGGAAAGCGACGAGGACTACGTGCTTGACATAGAGCTTCAGGACGGCGACGGAAACGACGCAGACTAACTAACAATAACCATAAATAATCAGCAAACAGGAAGGAGTATAGAATATGAACATCTGGCACGACATAACGCCCGAAGCAGTAAAGGCAAACGATTTTACAGCAGTAATCGAGATTCCCAAGGGAGGAAAGAATAAATACGAGCTTGACAAAAAGACAGGCTTCCTCAGACTTGACAGAGTATTGTATACGTCTACCCACTATCCCGCAAACTACGGTTTCATTCCCCGTACGTATGCCGACGACGGAGACCCGCTTGACGTTCTCGTTATCTGCGCAGAGCCTATAGCATCGCTTACACTCGTTCAGGTATACCCCATAGGCGTTATGAGAATGCTTGACGGCGGCCGCCTTGACGACAAGATCATCGCTATTCCGTTCTCTGACCCGAACTATAACAATATTCACGATATAGACGACCTTCCTCCGCATATCTTTGACGAAATGCTTCACTTCTTCAAGGTCTATAAGCAGCTTGAAAGAAAGGATACCGACGTCCGTATGCTCTACGGAAGAGAGGAAGCAGAGGACATCGTAAGAGGCGCTATAGAAAATTACGAGGCTACCTTTGGAAAAAAGGAAGACTGAGCACCTAAGAAAACTAAAAAAGGAATAAATATGTTTGTAGATAACGTAACCATTTATATTAAAGCGGGAGACGGCGGAAACGGAGCTGTATCCTTCAGAAGAGAAAAATACGTCTCGCACGGCGGACCCGACGGCGGAGACGGTGGACGCGGAGGTAACGTCGTATTCCGTATTGACGAGGGAACGAATACCCTTCTTGCGTTCAGATACAGAAGAAAGTTCGTTGCCGAGAACGGCGGTAACGGTAAGGGCGCGAAGTTCCACGGCGCGGACGGTGCGGACGTGGTCATCGATGTTCCTCCCGGAACGCTTATAAAGGACTCGGAGACGGGACGCATTATAAAGGATATGTCTAATTGCGAGCCGTTTATTTGCCTCAAGGGAGGAAAGGGCGGCTGGGGCAACAGACATTTCGCCACTCCCACAAGACAGGTTCCGATGTTCGCAAAGAGCGGAGGAAAGGGTCTTGAGATGAACGTTACGCTCGAGCTCAAGATGCTCGCAGACGTGGGCCTTGTCGGCTTCCCCAACGTCGGAAAGTCGTCCATTCTCTCAAATATAAGCGGAGCAAGACCGAAGATCGCGAATTATCACTTTACTACCCTTTCGCCTAACCTCGGTGTCGTCGTTACGGGACCCGAAAGCGCGTTCGTCGTTGCCGACATTCCCGGACTTATCGAGGGCGCATCCGACGGTGCGGGACTCGGAAGCGAGTTTCTCCGTCACGTTGACAGATGCAGACTCCTCCTTCATGTCGTGGACATCTCTGCATCCGAGGGAAGAGATCCGATAGAGGATATCAAGCAGATAAACACCGAGCTTTCAAGATATTCCGAGGGACTTGCATCCCGTCCGCAGATAATCATCGCAAATAAATGCGATATGCTCGACGAGGACGCTGACCTTACGGCATTCGAGGACTTCATTGACGAGAACGGCTGGGAGCTTATCTATACCTCTGCCGCAACGAGAGAGAATATGGACGGCATAATCCATGCGGTTGAGGAAAGACTTAAGCTGCTTCCTCCTCTTGAGATATACGATAGCGAGATGGGTGAGGAGGAGCTTGTCGTTAAGACCGGTGGCGAGCGCCATACCACTATCAGAAGAGACGACAGAGGCGTATTTATCGTTGAGGGCGAATGGCTGCTCAATCTCATGGGTCAGATCAACTTTGACGACTACGAATCGCTCAACTTTATGCACAAGGTCCTTCAGAACGGCGGCGTTATAGCTATGCTTGAGGAAAAGGGCTGTACCGACGGAGACACCGTCTCAATATACGATTTTGAATTTGAGTTTGTAAGATAAGGAGCAAAGGATGAACAGCGTTCCACTCGCCGAGCGGATAAGACCGAAGTGCTTTGACGACATCGTCGGTCAGTCCCGACTTTTCGGTAAAAACGGAATAGTTCGCAGAATGATAGAGTCGGGCAGGATCGGAAATATGATCTTCTACGGCCCGCCCGGTACCGGAAAGACAACTGCCGCAAACGTTATTGCCGCAGAGTCGGGAATGATGCTCAAATATATAAACGCCACCTCCGCAAGCACTCAGGACGTACGCGATGCTATCGCGGCATCCGAGGGACTTCTTGGAATGAACGGCGTGCTTCTCTACATCGATGAGATACAGTACTTCAATCGCCGTCAGCAGCAGACGATATTGCAGTATATAGAGGATGGAAGAGTCACTCTCATCGCATCCACAACCGAAAATCCGCATATGTACGTTTATAACGCAGTGCTTTCTCGTTCCGCGTTGTTTGAATTTTGCGCCGTTACCGCCGCGGATTGTGTTCCGCGTCTTGAGTATGCACTCTCGGTAATGAATAAGGACGAGGGCAGATGTGTCAAATGCGACAGCGACGTTCTCCTTAAGATAGCCGCTGCGTGCTCGGGCGACGTAAGACGTGCGATAACCGTCGTGGAAAACGCATTCTACGCGGCAGAAAACGACGTTATAACCGAGGAGACCGCACACTTGCTTTTGCCGAACGTCTCCAACTTTAACGACGATACGCACTACGACCTGCTTTCCGCACTTCAGAAATCGATCCGCGGAAGCGATCCGGACGCCGCGGTTTACTATCTCGCGCGAATACTTTCGGCAGGCGACCTTATAAGCGCGGTAAGAAGACTTAACGTCATCGCGGCAGAGGATATAGGACTCGCATATCCCATGGCGGCAAGCATAACCTACTCACTGTGCAAAAGCGCTCTTGAACTCGGCATGCCCGAGGCAAGAATCCCGCTTTCCGAGGCGGCGCTCCTCCTTGCAACGTCACCTAAGTCCAATTCCGCAGAAGCAGCTATAGACCTCGCAATGCAGGACATCGAGCAGGGCCACGTCTATGCACCTCCCGTACCCCTTCAGAGTCCGCTCTACAAGGGATACAAGTATCCTCACGATTACCCGAATCACTACGTTGAACAGCAATATCTTCCCGACAAGCTGAAGAGCAAGCGGTATTATACCTTTGGCGATAATAAGCACGAGTCCGCTGCCCGTCAGTATTACGATATGATAAGGAAGAAAAAAGACGATAAATAACATCAAGAAGGAGATCTCCGAGATGGAAATCAAAAAGGAAGCATACGTTGAACTCGACGAAAATATGAAAATAGCTGCCGATATCGGCAAGAGCGACGTCGTCTTTTACGACGTCAGAAAGTCCCCCTTCGCTATTCACGGCCTTTATAAGCCCGAGACCGAGCCCTACTTCCACCGCCTCCCTACAGAGCTTGCAAAGGAGATAAGCGTGGGCATCGAAGGGCTTGAAAGAGAATCGAGCGGCGGTTGCGTCAGGTTTTCAACCGACTCGCCCTACGTAGCAGTAAAGGCGGACTATACCGCTGTACCGAATTCGTCTCATTCCGCGCTCCTTGCGACTGCAGGCTTTGACCTTTATTGCGACAGTGACATCGATTCGAGATACGTGGGCTCCTTCGTTCCCCCCTTCTCGCTTGCAAAGAACGACGAAAAGCAGATGGCAGCCGTCGTAAATGTCAGAGGCAAGCGCATGATGAGACATTTTACGGTCAATTTTCCGAACCATTCAAGGATAGTTAACCTCTATATCGGCGTAAGTGCCGACGCGGAGATAGGCGGAGAGCTCCCCTATAAGGATCCTACCCCGATTGTGATATACGGCTCCTCGATAGTTCACGGTTCGGCGGCATCCACCCCCGGACACACGTACACGAATATGCTTCGGAGACGCCTTATGCGTGACGTACATAACTACGGCTTTTCGGGCAATGCAAAGTCCGAGGATGCTATCATAGATTACCTCGCGACGCTACCGATGTCGGTGTTCGTATACGACTACGACCATAACGCAAACAACGTCGATTATCTCAATGAGACTCATCTTCGCTCCTATAAGCGCTTCAGAGAAAAAAGACCCGACGTCCCCTTTATCATGATATCCTCGCCTAACGTCGTAACGAACAGAAACTGGCCGACACCCGTGGCATCGGCAAGACGAAGCGTAATAATGGATACTTACAGGTACGCGATCGAGAACGGAGATAAGCACGTCTACTATATTGACGGCGAGACCTTCTTCCTCGGACGCGACGAAAACGATTGCACGGTTGACACTATACATCCCTCCGACCTCGGCTTCGCAAAGATGGCAAACGTTATCGCTTGCACCGTAAAAACAGCGCTTTCGGAGAGATGATATGTCGGACGGAATGAACGTAAGCATAAATTATACTAACCGCGCACTCGCATATATAGGAGACTGCGTGTTTGAGCTGTGCGTCAGACGGCACCTCGTTGATCTCGGCATCGCTCATTCCGCAAAGCTCAACAAGGAGGCGCTCGGATACGTCACCGCAACAAGACAGGCTTACTATATGGAGGCTCTCCGCCCCGATCTTACCGATGAGGAGGAGCTCGTCTGCCGCCGTGGACGTAACATGAATCACAGTAATATCCCGAAAAGCGCAACGATGGAGGAATACCGCCACGCGACCGAGCTTGAGGTCCTTTTCGGATACCTTTACCTCTGTAAAAGAGAGGAAAGAATAGACGAGCTCTTTCAAAAGATAATAAGGTTACATAATTCCTGATACAGAAAATTCAGAACGACAATTACCTGCTTTACGCGATAAGTCTAAAGGAGACACGAAAATGAGACAATTGGTTATGACTTGGATGAACGACGGCACACCGGATGCGGGCTACACTCTGCCTGAAGGATACAGCGTAAGGTCCTTGACAGAGGTCGAAAACGGTATAGACGCATGGCTTGATATCGTGCAGTACGGTCTGTCCGAAAAGAGAGAGGACGAGCAGTACTACGTTAAGGCTATGGTGAATTACCCGAACTACGATCCCGCGAAATGCTTCTTCGTTATGCAGGGCGGTGAGGCTGTTGCAACCATCACGGTTATTTGTGACTATACTACCTTGCAGGGCTATATCCATATGGTAGCTTGTAAGGACGTCTGCCGCGGAAAGGGAATCGGCACTCTTCTCAATCGCATTGCACTGTCGGTATTAAAGCAGGAGGGGATGAAGAATGCCCGCCTCACGACAGACGATTGGCGCATTCCCGCGATCAAGAGCTACCTCAGAGCGGGCTTTACTCCCGATGAAAGCACGGATGAATTCAAGGAGCGCTGGGCAAAGATCAGAGAGGTCCTTTGATACTGTCGAATTAAAATAAATCAACGAAATTCAATATCGCGAATGATATCTGCGGGACGGGTGTATAATAATTACGACCGTCCCGATTTTTTGTCGGACGAACGGACATTTATCCTTTCGGGAGGCAATTTTTTGAATAACGACGTAAAAAGAGATTCACCCGCCGCCCGCATCTATAGAAAACGCGAAAATAAGCTATTGCGTACGCTGAAGCTGTTGCTTTTGCTCCAAAGATGCGGCAGAGCGGTAAAACAGCTTCGAAAGCAGATGCGGACGGCGGAATATAAATAAAAAAACATCCGCAAGTGAGTTTTGACAAACCTGTATCCCCTTGACGCAAAAAGGGTCTTCACTTGTTTGAAGACCCTTGTGCTTTTTGGAGAGATAATATTATTGCCGCACTTATTACTTGAGGATAACGAGCTTATGAAGAGATAAGGGCTTGAGCTCTACCATTACGTCGTCCCCACTTTTTCGGTAGAGCCGATGATCACGCGGGCGAGAGTTGACAACGCCATAGTGGCAGAGATCTATCTGAGGCTTACCCGAGCCGCGATCTACCACAACTGCGGCAAGGAGAACGCGATCTATCACACAGACGAAGCCATAGAGCCGGCGCTCCCCGACAAGTTCGGCGCGATCTTGCACTATGCCACAAGTAGCTGCACATCATGACAAATCATCGAAAAAGTATTTTCCGTGAAAATAACAAAAAATCCGAAATCATCACCGATCGATAATAATTTCGGATTTTTCTCTTTTGGATCGCTCTGCTACAGACTAAAACCGACGGCTTTGCTGTCGCTTGGCAAGAAACTCTTTCTACAATTTTTTTACGCCTCGAATGAAGTGAGATATAAGATTTATGTAGCGACATCGAATGATTATCGTCTTTCCAAAAAGGCTGAGAGAATAAGAAAAAAATTAGTGGTATAGAAACGCATTCTAAAGGACAGTTTTGTGACTACGTTTCCTACCGACAAAAAAGCAAAAAACGCAGATTGATTTTCTGCGGTTTTTATGTTATAATATAATAAATAGGTCAAATAAAAGGCTATGGGGAGCATTATGGAAAACAACAATAAAAAAGTATATAGTAAAATTCGGGATGTTATTGAGGACATTGACCCCGATGCAAAAGAAATACGATTACTATTGGGGGTTTGGGATTATGATGCTCCCTATCTTTTGCATTATGATGTAAGTTTACATTTGCGAGGATATCGCGATAATAAAAAGAAAGTTTATGATTTCCTTATTAGGATAGACATGCTGCATGAAATTAGTATATTAGAACAGATAAAATAGAGCCAAAATTTTGGGGATTTCAATTGCTAAAAGCCACCCTTTACACAAGGTAGCCTTTTTTGTTCATCTATGACTTGTCAATTTTTTTGACAAGTACTGCATTTGCAGTCACAAAAGCAAAAACACGGCATACCTCTTTCGAGATATACCGTGTTTTTGAAAACTGTCCTTAAGAGTACCGCTCTATCTGCTCTTCTTTTTTGAGTCGTGTCTTTTGCTTGTGTAGCTTTTTAGTCCTCAAAAGCAAGCTTTATGCCGAGAGACGTAAGTTTTTTACAGCAATCGATAACACAGTCCGGGCGGTAGTCTATCACTTTGTGACCGTCAAAGCCCACGCTTACGCGAACACCCGATTCGCGAATGATCGCCTGCTGCTCCGCATCCTCAAAAAAGCGCTTTACGTATTTGTGTTCCCTGAATTTGTGAGTGCTGTCGTAGTTTACGTTCATTTCCCAGAAGATGCCCGATCGCGCCATACTCGCGAAAAGAACGTACGGGTCCTCTCCAATCTGCTTTGCATACGCGAACATGTCCGTGTGCGCTATTCCCATGGGACATTCAAATATTTCCGCAAGCTCAAAAATGCTCTTGTTATCAAAAAGGTTCGGGCTTTCAACGAGACAGTAATCAAAAAACGAAACGTCGTTTCCAAGCGGGAAAGCGGTCTTCAACCCGAAAAGATCGGGTACCGTTATCTCAATTCCTCGCATAATGTTAATGCGATCCGCATATTTTTCCTTGACGCACGTCATATGGTCGAAGTATCGGCGTATAGCAGTATCGTATTTGGGATGGTAGCCATCTCCCTTCTCGAAATACAGCCTGCAAAGCTCTTTATTCCCGAAGCCTATGCCGTATGAATGGTCGCAAATTCCGAAAAGTTCTATTCCGCTGTCTATCGCAGCCAATATCGTCGCGTCCGGAACGTCGCTACTGCAAAACGAATAGTACGTGTGCGAGTGAAGATCCTGTATCATAATTGCCTCCTGAAAAGTCGCATGATTCCAAAAACAATTATATCATAAAAGCCCGCCTATGTCAATAAAAAATAATAAGATCACAATAAAACAAAGGGTCTTGACAAAAGACTGCCGTTGTGGTATAATATTGTAGCATGAATATTGGGGAGTAGCCTAGCGGTAAGGCACCAGACTTAGACTCTGGCATCTCGTTGGTTCAAATCCGGCCTTCCCAGCCATCATGAGTGTCTGATTTAGATGCAGGCACGAAAAAACGAGAAAAGCGGAGATTTCTCCGCTTTTTTCAACTCTAAAGTTTTTCAGAATTTTGTAGATACATTTCGGGGCTGTTCAAACCTGTAGACAGATTCGAACCATCGAAACGGTTGAATTGTTTATAAACTAAAAGTTGAGTGCTGTTGAAATATTCATAGATATATGGTATAATGGTAATATCCATTATTGGTAAGGAGTTTTGTGTTATGGAATATCCGGTTTCACTCTATTACGACACTGATGTTACCATTGTGAAGACTTTTGATTTGTGTCGCGGAGATGATGATTATAGAAAAGTATATATTGTAGATGATGGGCAACGCAAGATTGTGATAAAATATTTATCTAATACCTTCAGTGATAAACGCAGAATTGAAGGATGGTTCAACCTTATGGATGAATATCGTAAGATTGGATTGTATTGCCCTGCTATTTTCCCTAACCGCAATGGTGAGTTGTTACATCGCGATACAATAGATGGACGAGATTATTATATTTATGCAGAAGAATTTTCAATTTACGAAACGGCAGAACACATAGGGGAAGAACAGTATAAGGATGATAATGGACAGTATTGTTTCATTTCGGACGTTATGCGCTCTTTGGGAAGGATTGCATCTGCCCATTTGAATATACTTGATTGGCCTTCTGCATATTGCTTGCTTGAACCATTTTGTGCTCCCGATACCACAGACGAAGCAACCGAGTGTGCAGAAGCATTTGTAAAATACATAAGAGAAAATCTTCCAATGCATTTGCCACGAGCTGAAGCTCTTTTGGAAATGTTTTATAAGCGACAGGAAGAATTGAAAACTGTATATTTCTCGTTACCAACATCTTGTTTTCAAGCTGATTTGAACGACAGTAATATTCTTCTTGATGAGAATAGTCATTTTGTTGGTCTCATTGATTTTAATTTGTGCGGTAAAGAGCCAATTCTAAATTATGCCGTGCGAGAAGCATTATGGGGCGTTTCAGACAAGAGATTGTTCGGAGAAAAAGACAGCCGACTATATTTCTACGATAGTGATTTGGACGAGCTTCGGATAAAACTGTTTTTAGAAAACATTGGTTATATTCAAGAATACTACGAATTTACCGAGTTTGAAAAAAAGGTTTTTCCAATTTTGTTCCGATATATGAACTCATTTTGGTGGGCACATTTGGATGAAATCAAGTTGATTAAAGAGGATGAGAATAAAATTGCTCTTCTTTTTGATTGGTTGGAACATCAAATGACACGAGATGATATTCGATTGCCGTGAAATAATATATAGACTTCGCTCCAAAGTCAACCTCAATGACGTAAACAATCATAAAATCCAATATCCTTGAGAAATTTTCTGTTGAGAGATTCTCTGATCCCGACTTAAAGCCCGAATAACTCAGCATTCCTTTCACATGACGTAAAAGCCTCCGAAAGACCGGGGGCTCCCTTTTGTTCTTTTTTTACTTGACATCGGATGCCTTGTGTGGTATAATTAGTGTGAAAGGGGTGATATTGTGAGAGAACGACCGAGAAGTACCGCTTCACTTGTTTTGAGAATAATTTTTACTGTGGTCATTGCGCTGTTTACCTTCCCGATAGATTTCTTTGGAGCCTTTGCTCTTGTGCTCGCAGGCTTTTGGGACGCAACTCTGCTGATAGGGGTGCTCGTGATTCCCGCATTGATACCGCTTTTATGGTTAAGGCGAAAAGCGTTCAGATATTACCTTATCGGATATATAGCACTGGTGTTAGCATTCCTCCTCCTCATCTTCGCGCAGATCGGCATATGGATGTACGACGAGATGACGACGATAGACACCGCTCCCGCAATAGCGGTCTCCGAGTATCTGCCCTTTGATGAGAACTCAAAGATAGTCAAGACTGACGCAAAGCTGTTAAGCTTTCGCGCTATGTCCGCGGATAAGCTTCCGATAATAGACGGAGCCGCCGCGGTGTTCCCCGTGTATTCCGCATTCGTCCACGCAATCTATCCCGAAACGACGCGGCTCTACGACGACGTGTTTGAGTACAACAACACGACAGGCGGATACCGAGAGCTTGCCCTTCGCAACACCGATATCTTTATCGGAGCGGCACCGTCCGATAAGCAGGTGGAGTTCGCACGCGAGCAGGGAACCACATTCGAGTATACCCAAATAGGCTCGGAGGCATTCGTGTTTTTCGTAAACAAGGATAACCCGATAGAGAGCCTTACCACCGAGCAGATAAAGGGAATATACTCGGGCAATATAACGAATTGGAGCGAAGTTGGAGGCAAGGACGAGGAGATAGTACCCTTCCAACGAAACGAGGGAAGCGGAAGCCAGAGCATGCTGAAGCGCTTTATGGGCGACACTCCGATAATAGAGCCGAATAAGGTCACAAGGTCGGGCGGAATGGGCGATATAATAGAGGTCGTCGCCGATTACAGAAATCGGTCTTCCTCGATAGGATTCTCGTTCAGATTTTACGTTGAGGGCATCATAAAGAATCCCGATATCAAGATGATCGCCATAGACGGAGTCGCTCCGACAGCGGAAAACATAAAGAACGGTACCTACCCGATAATAACACCGCTTTACGCGGTAAGCTATAAAAACAATCCAAACGAAAACGTCAAGGCACTGCTGGATTGGATGCTGACAGAGGAGGGACAGTATATCATAGAGCAGACGGGATACGTCGGAATTGAATGACAAACAAGGAGAAAGATTTATGAAAAAGGCGATAGCAATGACCTTGCTTCTAACAGTGATTCTCGGCATCGTTTCTTGCGCGGAAACGGGACCCGATGACACTACCACACCGCAGGACACAACACCCATAGAAACGACACCCCAACAAACAACGCCGGAGGAAACAACGAATATGCAAGTAACCGATCCTAACCTGGATCCACTCGATCCCGCAAAGGAATATAATATACTGTTCATAGGTAACAGCTACACCTACTACAACTCCATGCCCGGTGCCATCTTTAAGATGATAACCAAGAAGGCGGGCTATAACGTTAACGTTACGTCGATAACCAAGGGCGGATGGTCGCTTTCGCAGCACGCCGACGAGAACGACGAAATGGGCAAGCAGGTCCACGAGGCACTCAAGAAAAACAAATACGATTACGTTATCGTGCAGGGACAGAGCACCCAGCCGATAGATAGCCCCGACAAGTTCTACGACGGAGTCCGCGCCATCATAAAGAAGGTCAAGGATAACGGCGCAACACCGATACTCTACAGCACGTGGGGAAGGAAAACGGGTAACAGCTACCTCACCGAATCCAAAAACACGAACGAGACTATGACCTGGAAGGTCGCCGCGGCATACGAGGCGATAGGCAAGGAGCTTGGCGTCGACGTGGCGTACGTAGGACTTGCATTCTACGACGTCTATACGAACAACCCGCTCAATATAGAGCTCTACCACACAGACTTCCACCATTCCTCCTTCGCGGGAAGCTACCTCGCGGCTCTCACCTTCTTTGCAAAGATATTCAAGGCAGACCCGCACTCCACCGAGTTTACAGGCTCGCTCACCGCAGACGAGGCAGGTAAGCTTATGGACGCCGCATATAAGGCAGTATATAACACACCCGCTATCCCCGAAAAGTATAAGACCTCGTCAGAGGGCGTTACGAACGAGGGAAAGAGCCTTGTAGACTATTCGAAGATGGACAACCTCAAGACCTTCCCGAAATCCGAGCTCATCTCGGTTCTCAAGGGCGGATCCTATCCTAACGGAAAGTCGTTTAGCGGTATCCTCGGAACAAAGAACGCCATCGCATCCAAGGAATACTCGACCACAGGCCTTACCGACGCGCAGAAGGCGGATATAGCCGATATCGGATACGGAGTCTCGGTCATCGGTGCAGAGAAGATGGATGCAGCATCAAAGGGATATACAACCGCAATCGAAAACTTCGTGAACGGACATTGGGGAAGCTCGTTTATGGCTAATCTTGAGTTCGACACCAATAAGTATAACGAAAAGGGCGAGGTGGACGCAAACGGAAAGTATACCGCACTTATCACGCTGAACTTCGGCTCGCTTATGAAATTTGACGCGGTAGGCTTCTCCTCGGGTAGCCTTCAGGGCTTCCCCGGTGCCGCAGAGGTCTACGTGAGCAAGGACGGTAAGGAGTGGACTCTCGTGCCCACCGCTTGTTGGGATGCAGTCAACGGAGATGCGCTCACAAGTGCCGGCAAGACTCCCGCAGATCCGTGGAACGGCAACAGCGGAACGGTCACCTGCCTGTTCGGTATGGACGGAGCAGAGGGACAGTACGTCAGAATCGGCGTCGTCATCGGCAGAAGCGACAAGGCGAGCATGTACAACACCGTAAATACGAGAGAGATACTCGCATACGGAAGCAAGCTCGGCTGATAATACAAAATATATCAGATCAAGGTCGGACACCGTTCGGTGCCCGATCTTTGCATTTACTTAAAAGCCGAAAGGGACTTGACAAAAACGCAATAGAGTGATATAATATAAACAATTGTGTTTGTAATTAAATTTTGGAGAAAAGGAGAGAAAAATGGTATTTGGAAAGCATATCAACCGCTATTATTTGAAGTATTCATATATGCTCTTGCTCGGTATAGTTGCGCTTCTTGCGGTAGACTACTGTCAGCTTGAAATTCCCGAGCTGTACAGAATGGTCGTCAACGGACTCAATACCGGTTACGTCAGTGTTGACGGAGAGCAGATGGCGTTTACTATGGACATACTTCTCGACAAGATATGCGCGCCGCTTCTTGTAATAATACTTGCAATGGTAACGGGACGCTTTCTGTGGAGAATATGCTTCTTTGGCTCGGGTATAAAGGTGGAGACCGACCTTCGCCGAAGAATGTTCGATCACAGCAAAGGACTCTCACAGCAGTATTACCAGGTCAATAAGGTCGGTAACCTTATGTCGCTCTACACCAACGACCTTGAGACCGTTCAGGATTGCTTCGGTTCGGGTATACTTATGATGTGCGATGCACTCTTGCTCGGCGTACTCGCCATCTACAAGATGTGGAATATGGATAGCATGCTTACGTTGTTTACACTTATCCCCATGGGACTTCTTATGGCGGTAGGCGTAGTCGTTGGCGGCTATATGGAAAAGAAATGGGACGAAAGACAGGAGGCGTTCTCCTCGCTGTCCGACTTCTCGCAGGAGAACTTTTCGGGCATCGCGGTAGTAAAAGCGTTCGTAAAGGAATTCAGCGAGCTTATCGCGTTCAAGCATCTCAATAAAAAGAATGAGGATGCAAACGTTGAGTTTACGAAGATATCCACTCTTCTCAACGTCCTCGTCACCCTTTTTGTTGAGTCTGTAATATGCATAATAGTCGGCTACGGCGGATACCTCGTTCACGAGGATATGTTCAACGCAGGCGAGCTTATAGAGTTTATCAGCTATTTCTCGTCTATCGTTTGGCCTATAATGGCGGTAGCAGAGCTTATCGGTATGCAGTCGAGAGGAAAAGCATCGCTCAAGAGAATCGGCGAGCTTCTCGACGCAAAGCAGGACGTTGTCGATGCAGATGACGTACACGACGTTGACGAGATAAAGGGCGATATTGAGTTCAAGGACCTTACCTTCAGATATCCCGGCTCGGAGATAGACGTGCTCCACAATATCTCCTTTAAGATAAATGCAGGCGAGAACGTCGGTATCATAGGAAAGACCGGCTCGGGTAAGACCACTGTCGTTGACCTTGTCCTCAGAACCTATAACGTTCCCGACGGCACGCTCTTTATAGACGGCAACGACGTAAACGATATACCGATAAAAACGGTAAGAAAGTATGCCGCATACGTTCCGCAGGATAACTTTCTCTTTAGCGATACGATTCATAACAACATCGCACTCGCAAGCGACAGCGACAGCAGAGAGCTTGTTGAGGCGGCGGCAAGAATGTCCGACGTGCACGACAATATCGCCGAATTTCCGGATGGCTACGAGACCATGCTCGGTGAGAGAGGCGTTACTGTATCGGGTGGTCAGAAGCAGAGAATATCGATAGCAAGAGCGCTCATGAAGGACGCACCTATACTTATTCTCGACGACTCTGTTTCCGCAGTTGATACAAAGACCGAGAAGGTCATCATAGATAACCTCAAGAAGAACCGCGCAGGCAAGACCACGATACTTATCGCACACCGTATATCTACCATCGAAAAGATGGATAAGATCATCTTCATCGACGACGGCAGAATAGCGGCGGTTGGTACCCACGAGGATCTTACAAGCAGCTGTGAGGACTACAGAAATATGGTAGAACTCCAGAAGCTTGAGGAAGAGAAGGGAGGCGAAGACTGATGTATAACTACTATCCCTTACTCATCGTAGGCGCGATAATCGGCATTTTCGCAACCGCATTCATCATAGCCTACGCAACAATGAAGGACAGGAAGAACGCGATCGGCTTCGACCGTAATATGAAGGACAGCGAAATAACGAAGCGCCTTCTCGTCTACGCGCGTCCGTATATCGGCAGATTCGTCATAGTCGGCGCTATAATGCTTTTGTCCATAGCATACAGCATCATATCCCCGCGTATGATAGGAAGCATAGAGGAGATGATAAAGAACGACTTTGAAATGTCCTCTCTTATGCTCTATGTCTTCGTTTATGCTGCAATACTTGTGGTATCCCTCATCTGTACCTATATACAGGCGATCATACTTCAGAAGACGGGACAGCAGATCATCTCAAAGCTCCGTGAGGACCTCTTTATACACATTGAGGGACTCTCACACGCACAGCTCAATCACATTCCGGTAGGAAAGCTCGTAACAAGAGTTACAAACGATACCAACGCCATTTCAATGATGTTCACGAATATCATTGTAAACCTCGTAAAGAACTGCTTTATGATCTTCGGCGTTCTTATAGCGATGCTCCTTCTCAACGTTGAGCTTACGCTTATGATACTCTGCTTTGTGCCCTTCCTTATCCTCTTCACCGTCATATTCAGAAAGTTCTCACGCCGTGCATACCGTAAGGTAAAGGACGGAACCACCGATATCAATACCTTCCTCTCCGAGAATCTCTCGGGAATGAAGATAACACAGATATTCAACCGCGAGCAGAGAAAGACGGACGAATTCAACGAAAAGAACAATCGTCTCGGTAAGGCGAAGGAGCAGCAGATATTCGTATTCGGTATCTTCAGACCGATGGTTTATATGCTCTATATCTCCTCCGTTCTCTGCCTCCTCTACCTCGGAGGTAAGGGCTATATCGACGACACCTCGTTTATGGGGCAGACGATAACGAGTGGAACGCTTGTTACCTTCTATATGTATATCTCCACCTTCTTCAACCCGCTTCAGAGCCTTGCAGAGCAGTTTAACTGGCTGCAGTCGGCATTCGCATCCGCGGAAAAGATATTCACTATCTTTGATATGAAGCCCGAGGTCGTTGACGAGGAGGACGCAATAGAGCTTGAAAGCGTAAACGGTGACATTGAGTTCCGTAACGTTTACTTTGCATATGAGGGCGAAAACTGGGTGCTCAAGAACGTATCCTTCAAGGTAAAAGCCAAGCAGACGGTTGCATTCGTCGGCTCTACGGGAAGCGGTAAGACCACTATCCTTTCGCTTCTTTGCAGAAACTACGATATACAAAAGGGTGAGATCCTCGTAGACGGAATAAATATCCGTAAGATAAAGATATCCTCGCTTCGCCGTCACTTCGGGCAGATGCTTCAGGATGTGTTCCTCTTCTCGGGAACGATACGCTCGAACATCCTTCTTCGTAAGGAGGGAGTAAGCGACGAGGAGGTAATGGAGGCGTGCAGATACGTAAACGCGGACTCCTTTATCTCAAAGCTCAAGGACGGTCTTGACGAGGAAGTAAGAGAAAGAGGAAACAACTTCTCCGCAGGACAGCGCCAGCTCCTGTCCTTTGCAAGAACGATAATCCATAAGCCCGAGGTAATGATACTTGACGAGGCTACCGCAAATATCGACACCGAGACCGAGGTGCTCATTCAGGATTCACTTGAAAAGATGATGAACATAGGTACTATGCTTATGGTCGCACACAGACTCTCCACGATACAGCACGCAGACAACATCATCGTGCTTTCACACGGCGAGATCATTGAGCAAGGAAACCATTTCGAGCTTCTTGAAAAGAAGGGAAGATATTACGGTCTCTATATGCTCCAGTATCATAAGGAGAAGCTTTCTAAGGGTGAATAAACAAAAAAAGACGTCCGCAGGGCTTCCTTGCGGGCGTTTTTTCAATATTTCCCTTGACTTAATCCTCCGCGTGTGCTATAATTAACTATACAATACAACCTCGGAGGTCGTTATGAACGAAGAAATAAAAAGCATCATCTTCTGGGCGATCATAGGCGTTTACGCCTTCTTCGGCTTGCTCATGGTAGGACTCGGTGCATTGAAGAACAGAAAATTCAATTGGCAGTATGCCGTAGCAAAAATAGGTACGGCGATCCTTTCGGCAATAGCATCCATATTTGCCGCAAAGGGAATAATAGCCCTGCTCGGAGGATTGTTATCCTCAGTTGTTAAGGCCTTCCTCGACAAAGAGATGAGCCTTGCTTTCGATCAGCTCGGAGGCGGGGATTGGATCAATGCCGTATTTATATTCCTCCTTTCACCCGTAGTATACCTTATCCTCTACTTCCCGATAAAGGCGATACTCAACGCTATATCCAGAGGGATATTCAAGGCGTGCAAGTTTGATATAAAGAAGAGCGACGGCCTCCGCTTCCCTGTAAGAATACTCTGCGGCGCGGTCAGCGGATTTATAGTTTTCGTTGCATTCTTTGCTCCGCTTACCGGACTTCTCCACACCGCAGGCGACATACTTTATACCCTCGCGGTTGAGGAAGGTGCGAGCAGCGGAACCGTCGTTTACGACGAGATAAAGGCTATAGAAGAGGCAATAGGTCATAATCCCGCGGTAAGTGTCGTAAACTACAGTGGCGCGGGACTCATATATAACGAGCTTACCACCGCGTCGGTAAAGGGAACACATATCTCTATGACCGCAGAGCTTAAAAGCATCACAGCCGCATTTGACTCGGTATCCGTTCTTACAGATAACAGCTCGGGATTCTCTGCAGAGAAGAAATCCGAAAAGATCCTCTGGATGTCCGAGGAGCTTAAAAAGTCCAACGCTATACCGCTCGCCACCGCACAAATTATTCCCGAGGTCACAGGTGTGTGGCTTGAAGGCGACGAATTTTTCGGCATTTCCTGCCCCGGCGCTGACAGCGACTTCGAACCTATAATCACATCTGTACTCAGATCCTTCAGCGTATCCACTCCCGAAACCATCAGCGAGGATATCACCACCGTATCAAGAATGATTGCAGTACTCGCAAGGTACAGTATCTTTGACGGCGGCGACAACCTTGAGCAGAAGGTCACAGACTTTATGGCCAACGAAGACGCAGTGTCCGAGCTCGTTTACGAGATACTCGATAACACGCGCTTCGCTCCCGTTGTAAACACCCTTCTGAATTACGGTATCGAAACGGTCGCAAATACCTTCGGTATCCCCAAGAACAAGGATGAGCTCTACGACGAGATGATACGCAAGATACAGGCGGCAGTATACGACGCAGAATCGCTTCCCCCTGTTGAAGCGGTCGGTTTCCTCGCAGTGGAGATAAGAAAGGCTTACTCGGATGCAGGTGTTTCGCTTCCGAAGGGCGCAGAGCACTGTATCGCTATAGACATAATCTCGTCCGGATGCTCCGCAAGTGAGATCCCCGCGTTTATGGCATCCAAGAATAACCCTACTACCTACGCGCAAACACTTAAGGCGGGAAGCGATGCAGAGGCATATAAGGAAAAGATCTTAGAAAAGCTTTCTACGTTTGACGGAAGCGACGAGGAAAAGGGAATACTCGCAGACAAGGTTGCATCCATTCTTGCAAAAAGCGAGGGCGATCCCGAAGCAACCCTTGAGATAACTCCCGAAAACGTAAAGGAAAACACTGTCCTCGTTACACTTGAGGATATGCGCATAGACATAAAAGATGTAACGGATAAGGAATCGGAAGCAAAGACCATTTCCAAGATAGTTTCCTCCGCATTCGGTCTTACAGACGGCGCAGATATGGAATCACTCGGCGAATTGCTCGACGCACTCTCCGAAAGTGAGCTCATCGGCGGCGAAGACGTTTCTAAACCCATAACGGGTATCCTTCAGTCGAGTACGGTGCGTGAAACACTCGGTATCACCACTGAGAGCGCGACAAACATTGCAGATTCCATCAATAATGGTACAAAAAACGGTGACTCCTACGCCGATCAGCTCAAGACAATGGAGAATATGGCAAACGTTATCACTAAGGACGAGGTAACCAAGGAGGACGTATCCGAGCTTGTAAACGGTATGACTTCCACCTCGGCAGAAACTCTTAAGGAGCTTATGAGCCCCGAAATGCTTGAAAACAAGGGCGTTTCCGAGCAGAGCTCATCTGTCGTTTCCGAAATGTTCGGCGAGATGTTCGACGGCCTTACAGAGCTCAACGAGAGCAATGCCGATCAGGAAACAAAGGATAAGGAAGCCGAAGCGGTCGTAAAGGTAATGGACGTATTTACCGCAGACAGCACGTCCTTCGACGAGGGCTTCTTCGGTGAAGGGGACGAGCGCGAGGATAACATAAACGATTATATCGATACCGTTGCAGACTCCAATGTAATATCAAACGTTATCGTCAACTCGGTATATAACGGAACGGACGAGCCCTCTACCGACCCGCTCGGACTCGGTGCACAGCTCCCCGAGGACGAAAGAAATATGATCGTGTCAAAGCTCGATTCGCTCTATAAGGAAAAGATAGCATCCGCGGTCAGTGCCAAGGAAAGCGAACAGCTCGTTATCTCCATGGCAGCATTCTTCAACATTGACGTTCAGATAGTAGACGGAAGCGTAGTATTGAAATAAAAGCACAAAAAAGAGCCGCATAGGAGGAGCCTTCCATAAAGCAGGTTTATATTCAAAGCAAAAAGGACGAGGGAATCTCTTCCTTTTTGCACACTCTCTTGCCTGCAAGGTATAGTGTGTTACACCTTTTAGGTGTATTGTTGGATGGCAATAAGCCTCCCTTGTGTAAAGGGAGGTGGATTGCGAAGCAAGACGGAGGGATTGTAGCAAAGCAGACATTTATCGTAAAACAATCCCTCAGCCGCCTTCGGCGTCAGCTTCCTTTACACAAGGGAGCCTTGGGTTAGTGCGCCTCGAAATTTCTCTGCCTTTCCTAACAAGAACTATTAGTGCATCTCTTAGATGAATTGTTAGGGTTGATGAAGATTGTTTGAATTTACATTGACATGATAGAGCGGTCGTGATACAATTAAACTATATTTTCGAAGAAGGGGGTGCTTTTTTGTCAAAAAACAAAAAAGAATGGGTCGTTTGTCTGAAAAGTATTGTATTTGCGTCTTTGGCGGCACTTGGAGTTTTTTTAATTGGCTCCATAGCAATTGCAGCTGTCCTTGCAGAAATTAAAAATCAAGTAGTTCGAGATGCCACGCTCTATGTGATGATAATGGTTGTGTATGCTATTTGCTTCTATCGATTCCATATGTACAATCGATTGAATACCTATGCAGAGCATACGGATAAGTTTGATCCTAAAAAGGAGCTGCTTGCCTATATCCACGCCGAGGGTAGAATCATATTTGTCATCTACGGTATCATCGCGGTAGTGACGGAGCTTTCTAAAATTATGCTTAATGTCACTCAAAATCCCATTGTGTTTGCGACTATGTTTTGCTTGGGACCTTGGATGGCGCTGGAAATTCCTGTTCTGCGTTCCATCGTTGCATTCGTATACTCTGCGGCAGTTATTTGTCTGCTGGCCGTTTTGCGGAGTCGTAAAATTCATCAAGAGGAAAGCTTGACAAAAAAGAGATAAAAAATTACCGCCAAGAGTAACCATTTGGCTGCTCTCGGCGGTGTGTTGTTTATTTTT
>JAZSLE010000004.1:0-10962 GCA_045535215.1 Eubacteriales bacterium | reverse complement strand
ATCGCGCACAGACTTTCCACACTTAAGAACTGCAACGTCATTATGGCTATTGAGCACGGAGAGGTCGCAGAAATGGGAAGTGCGGAAGAGCTGCTTGAAAAGAAGGGTGTTTACTATAAGCTGTACACACTCCAGAACGAGCAGATGAAAAAAGTAATGCAAGGTATATGACAAAGGAGGAATGCTTTTATGAGCGATCTGAACGTAAAAAATACCGAAGATATGACTAATGAAAACGATCTCTTTAAAAAGAGACGTTCCGTGCAGCTGACAGCCGAAAACACGGAATTTTTCAGATCCGAGGGAGGACTTATATCCTTGAGACTGAAAAATGAGGACGGTACTGTCGAATATTTCGAGCGTGTGCTTCCTATCCGTTCATTCCCTATAACCGATCCCGATGATTTTATCGCGATAAGAGAGCCGGATTCAAAGGATAACGGCAAGGGTGCGGAAATAGGCATGATTAAGAATATAGCCGACGTTACTCCCGAGGCACGTGAGCTTCTTGAGGAGGAGCTTTCGAGAAGATATTTCACACCCGAGATCAAAAAGATATTCAACGTGAAGGAAAAATTCGGTTACTCTTATTGGGAGGTTCTTTCCACCGCCGGAAAGGTAGCCTTCGTTATGAACAACCCGTCGTCCAATATCAGAACGCTTGAGGACGGTCGTGTATTCATTCACGATATAGACGGTAACTGCTTTGAGATACCCAATCCCGACAAGCTTGACAAGGCAAGCCTTAAGCACATTGAGATCTATATGTAAGAGGTAATTCTATGAAGCTGATGTTTGATCTTCCGCCTATTGATGAGGAAGTGTTTTTGCAGAATTCCGACAAGGATGAAAAGCGAATGTATTGCCTTCCTTACAACTTTCTTGAGGACAAGAAGGTAGACGGATATATGATGTTTACCGACAAGTACATATATAAACTGCTTGACGGTAAACTGCTTGAAAAATACGATCTTTCCGCGATGAGCGATTTCTCTGTAGAAACTCACTACGGAAGCTGCGGCTTTTATGCAAAGGTAAACGGCGCTTCAACACTTCTGTGCTTGTTTATCTCGGGAAGAAACCTTCCGAGATATTCGGTAATGGTGCAGGCGTGCGAGCTCTTGGCAAAGAAGGAAAGCCACGAGCCGCTCACAAGCAATGAGCCCGAGCGCTTTTGTCCCAAATGTAACCGTCCGTACGTCGTTCATACGAAAATATGTCCCTTCTGCCAAAGCAAAAAGGAAATATACAAAAAGCTTTGGGGAATGACAAAGGGATTGCGACTTATGATGCTTTTCCCGCTTATGACGGCTATAATAGCTACGATATTCAGATTTATCGTTCCCGCTATACAAAAGATAGCCATAAACGAATATATTCTTCCCGCAACCGATTCGGACGGAAAGAATATTATGGGATTCCTCGTCATAATAGGCGCGATAATAACCTTTGACCTTGTTCACAGATTACTTAACGTTATCCAAAGCCGTATGGCCGCTATATCGGGTAACAAATTTACCAGAATGCTTCGTACGCTTTTGTTTGAGAAGATACAACTGCTCTCGATGTCTTCTATACAAAACAAGTCTACCGGTGACCTTATGGGACGTATAAACAATGACGTAAGCGTAGTTCAGAACTTTATGACCTCGCTTCTTCCGTCATACGTTGCGCAGGCATTCTCGTTTGTTCTCGCGCTCGTGCTTCTCATATGGCTCGACCCGCTTATGTGTCTCTTCGTTTTCATTCCTTTGCCGTTTGCTATCACGTTTATCTTTAAATTCTGGAAGCACATGCAAAAGAGAAACGTACGCGCATGGGTATTGACAAGACGCACAAACCTGCACCTCCAGGACATTCTTAACGGAATCAGAATAGTCAAGGCCTACGGAAACGAGAAGCAGGCAGTAAGTACTTTTGAGTCCTGTACGAACAAACAGGCGCACCAGGACGAATCCAATGCGAAGCTTTTTGATACCGTATTCCCGATACTCGGTCTTGTGGTAAGACTCGGAAGCTATATGATACTCATGTACGGAAACATGATGCTGTTTAACGGCGGAATGGACGTAGGTACTCTTAACCAGTTCAATACGTACGCCAATATCATATACGAGCCTCTTATGCAGATAACAGCAATACCGCGTAACATCTCAAACTTCCTTACGTCTCTCGGAAAGATACTCGAGATACTTGAGGAGGAGCCCGAGGTATTTGATATTGCAAAGCCGAAGAACATTTCCATTCAGGGAAATATCAATATCGACCACGTTACGTTTGGCTACGAAAGCTTTAACCCCGTACTTAAGGATCTTTCGGTAAGCATAAAGGCGGGCGAGATGATAGGTATAGTAGGTCACTCCGGATGTGGAAAGACAACGCTTATAAATCTCATAATGCGACTTTACGATGCTACCGAAGGAAAAATAGAGATCGACGGTGTCAATATAAAGGACATCTCACAGCTCGTTCTCCGTTCGCAGATAGGTGTAGTTCTTCAGGAAACTCACCTGTTTTCAGGCTCGGTGCGTGATAACATAAGATACGCCAAGCCGTATGCAACAAACGAAGAAGTTATAAACGCCGCAAGAAAGGCAAACGCTCACGACTTCATTATGAATCTCCCCGAGGGATATAACACAATGGTCGGAGAAAAAGGATTCTCACTCTCCGGAGGAGAAAGGCAGAGAATCGCCATAGCGCGTGCGCTTATCCACGACCCCAAAATTTTGATACTTGACGAGGCTACCGCTGCACTTGATACGGAGACCGAAAAGCTTATCCAGGACGCTATAAATAAACTTACGACGGGACGAACGACGCTTGCGATAGCACACAGACTTTCCACTCTCAGAAATGCGGACAAGATCCTCGTTATCGACCACGGAAAGCTTAAAGAGTTCGGAACTCATATAGAACTTCTTGAGAAGAAGGGAATATACTACAAGCTCGTAATGGCACAAAGAAGAGCCGCGCTTGAAAAATCCAACTGATCTTACGATTTAGAAATAGTGATCCGATATCAAAATTAAATAAAAAGCCACCTTTGATCCTTGGATCGTGGTGGCTTTTACTTTTTGTGTAAACCATTTTAAAAAAAGGGTTACACAAACATTCCAAGAAAAAAAGGTGCATCCGTATTAGGTGCACCTTTTTCCGATATGCTATTATAAGGTCATAAAAATTCGTGGTAACGGGCATTGAGCGTTTTTTTGATATCACGCCAATCTACCATATATCTATCAAGAAATGCAGAAAAATCCGCTCCGTGTCCGCTTATCTTAAGATGAGCGAGCTCGTGCAATATCACGTATTCAAGAAATTCGTCAGGCATATTGGCAAGCTTGAGGTTAAACCAGATCTTTTTGGTAGTGGGATTACAGGTACCCCACCTTGTTTCCATATCCTTTATCTGCCACTCATCGGAATAGAGATCAAGCCTTGCCTCCCATTCGGGAAGAAGATTACTTATTCTATCAAAGAGGTCCTGCCTTAAAAATTCACGCACAACGCGCTCACGTCTTTCGGGGTTATGACCGTTTCGCAATGCAAGAACGAGGCAGTCATTCTCTTTTTTGGCGTATTGTGACGCGGCATACGTTATCTTTATCGTAAAAGGTAAACCCGCAACAAATACGGTCTCGCCCTCGTCATACGTCTTTTCCTTGGGTATGTTACGATTCAAGAACTTGGCGCGATTGGATCTTATCCAATTTATTCTCGGGGCTACGAATTTGGTTATTTCGGTAGTAGTTGCTCCGAGAGGTGCAGAGACGACAACACTTCCGTCGGGAGACTTCACGTACAGGTACATGTTCTTTATATTCTTTTTCTTTACTTCTACGGGAATATCCTCAACCATGATCTTTATAGCCATATTACACCTCCGCACCATTCTATACGATTATTATACCACATTTTTCAATTAAATTCAAGATGTTTTTTCAAAAGCTTTTTTCTTTTTTAAAAAAACGGATGTAATGATGTACATAATGTAGCCTCGGATAAAAATCAAAGCTTTTTCCTGAACACGAAAAAGCTTAGAAAAGCTATTTACAAAGTCGATAAAATATGATATAATGTATTATGTATTGTCCCTTGAACAAAAAGAGGACATGTAAGGCCAAAAAAGAAATTCACACGGAGGACGCTATGGATAAATTCATACTACACAGTAAATTTGAACCTACCGGAGATCAGCCCAAAGCCATAGCGGATATCGTTGCGGGAATCGAAAACGGTGAACGAATGCAGACCCTCCTCGGAGTTACCGGCTCGGGTAAAACGTTTACAATGGCAAACGTAATAGCTGCCGTTAACAGACCTACCCTTGTGCTTGCGCACAATAAGACCCTCGCCGCTCAGCTTTGCAGTGAATTCCGTGAATTCTTTCCCGAGAATGCAGTTGAATATTTTGTTTCATATTACGACTTTTATCAGCCCGAGGCATATATTCCCGGAAAGGACGTCTATATAGAGAAGGATGCTCTTGTAAACGATGAGATAGACAAGCTGAGACACAGTGCAACAAGCTCGCTTTTTGAAAGACGCGACGTCATAATCGTTGCAAGCGTATCCTGCATATACAGCCTTGGTGATCCGGAGGAATATAAATCTCTCGTGCTCGCCGTAAGACCCGGAATGCTTATAGACCGCGGCGAATTCATATCGCGTCTTGTGGCGATAAGCTATGCAAGAAACGATATAGCATTGGAAAGAGACAGCTTCAGAGTAAAGGGAGATACCGTTGAGGTAGTCCCCGCCAATGAGAGCGACAAAGCTATACGGGTTGAGTTCTTCGGAGACGAGATAGACAGAGTATCCGAAATAAATATAGTTACCGGAGAGGTTATCCGCTTTCTTTCATACGCCGCGATATATCCCGCTACTCACTATGCGGTATCCGACGAAAAGCGAGAGGCCGCCATTCAAGAGATCCTTCGTGAGATGGAGGAAAGACGCGATTTCTTCCGGTCCGAAGGACGTCTAATAGAAGCACAGCGCATAGAGGAGCGAACCAAATACGATGTCGAAATGCTCCGCGAGGTAGGATTTTGTTCGGGAGTAGAAAACTATTCAAGAGTTCTCGCAGGAAGAGAGCCGGGATCGACTCCGCACACACTCCTTGACTATTTCCCGGAGGATTTTCTGCTGTTTGTTGATGAGTCGCACGTAACCCTTCCGCAGGTAAAGGGAATGAGCGGAGGAGACGGAGCAAGGAAGAGAAACCTCATTGAATACGGCTTCAGATTACCGTCAGCGTTTGATAACAGACCGCTTTTCTTTGATGAATTTGAATCAAAAATATGTCAAGCCGTATTTGTAAGTGCTACTCCGGGACCTTACGAGAAAGAAAACTCAGACTCCTTCGCGGAACAGCTCATAAGACCTACCGGGCTTCTCGATCCTATGGTCGAAATACGTCCGATAGAAGGACAGGTAGACGATCTTTACGGAGAGATTCGCGAAAGGATCAAGTGCGGCGAGCGTGTACTCGTTACCACCTTGACAAAGAAGATGGCTGAGGGACTTACATCGTATTACGAGGGTCTCGGTCTGAAGGTAAAATATATACACTTCAGTATAGACACTATCGAGCGAATGGAAATAATACGTGACCTTCGACTCGGTGTATTTGACGTTCTTATCGGAATAAACCTTCTTCGTGAAGGTCTTGATATACCAGAGGTGTCTCTCGTCGCTATATTGGATGCCGATAAAGAGGGTTTTTTGAGATCCGAAAACTCTCTTATCCAGACTATAGGACGTGCGGCGAGAAACGAAAACGGAAAGGTCATAATGTATGCAGATACCGTTACGTCGTCAATGAAAAGCGCTATCGACGAGACCAACCGAAGAAGAAAGATACAAAACGATTATAACGTTGCAAACGGAATAATACCGAAGAGCATCCGCAAGGAAATACGTGATATCATAGATATAAAGGCTGCGGATGGCTCAAAATCAAAGAAGAAGAATGCAAAAATGAACAAAAAGCAGCTTGAGCAGCGAATAGCGGAGCTTACTACCGAAATGCGTTCCGCGGCACAAAAGCTGGAATTTGAAAAGGCTGCGTATATAAGAGATCTTATCAAAAAGATCAAATCCGAAAATTAAGGTGGATCTATGGCAAAGGAAATAAGAATCAAGGGAGCGCGCTCCAACAACCTGAAAAATATAAGCGTAAATATTCCGAGAGATAAGCTCACGGTCCTTTCAGGGCTTTCCGGCTCGGGAAAATCATCGCTTGCCTTCGACACTCTGTATGCCGAAGAACACAGACGCTTTGTTGAATCGCTTTCTTCATATGCAAGACAGTTTTTGGGTCAGCTTGATAAACCGGACGTGGACAGCATAGAAGGGCTTTCACCCGCTATATCTATAGATCAGAAGACCACGTCTAAGAACCCGCGTTCAACCGTAGGTACGGTAACCGAGATATACGACTATCTGAGATTGCTTTATGCACGTACGGGAATACCTCACTGTCCCGTGTGCGGCAAAGAGATCTCACGTCAGACGATAGATGACATCGTAGACAAGGTAATGCAGTTTCCCGAGGGCGAGCGTTTTCTCGTCGTTGCTCCCAAGGTCAAGGACAAGAAGGGAATGCACGAAAAGGTGTTTGAAGACGCGAGAAGAAGCGGATTTACGAGAGTACGTGTTGACGGCTCGCTTTACGACCTCACGGAAAAGATCGAGCTTGATAAAAACAAACGCCACACGGTGGAAATAGTCGTTGACAGACTCATAATGAAGCAGGACGCACGCACAAGAATAACAGATAGCATTGAGACCGCTCTTGCCGTAGCAAACGAGCACGTTATAATCGTGAAGATGCCGCGTGACGGGGAACCTGAATCTATAGAATTCTCATGCTCGTATGCCTGCGAGGAGCACGGCATATCCTTCGGAGAGCTTGAGCCGAGACAGTTTTCGTTCAACAATCCGCAGGGTGCATGTCCTCACTGTACGGGACTCGGTGTTACGAGAAGACTTTCTTTGAATAGAATAATACCCGACACCAATCTTTCCTTAAAAGAAGGAGGAATAGCGGTAAACGGCTTTAAAACCCTTGAGGAAGAAAGCTGGAACGGCCCCCTATTCTCCGCGGCAGGTGAGTATGCGGGCTTTGATCTCGATACACCCATAAAGGATTTCAGCAAGGAAGCGTATAATGCTTTGCTTTACGGCACCGGAGCGAAAAAATACACTCTTACAAGATATTTCGGTGGGGAAGCCCACGACACGACCACAACCTTCACAGGTGTACTCGATATGATCGAGCGAAGAATGCAGATGGGCGGAAACGAGTACTATGAGGAATTTATAGAAGAGATAGACTGTCCCGAATGTCACGGTAGCAGACTCAATCCCACCGTTCTTGCAGTTACGGTAGGCGGCTTGAATATAGATGAGTTTTGCGCACTTTCTGTAGAAAAGGCTCTTGATTTTATTTCAAACCTTAAGTTTGACGGAGGAAAAGCCTTAATAGCAAAGGAAATCATCAAGGAGATCACCGCAAGACTTACCTTCCTTAAGAGCGTAGGACTTGAGTATCTTACGTTAAAGAGAAAAGCGGGAACCCTTTCCGGAGGTGAGGCGCAAAGAATACGTCTCGCTACACAGATCGGATCCTCGCTTGTAGGAGTTCTCTATATTCTTGACGAGCCCAGTATAGGTCTTCACCAATCCGATAACACAAAGCTTATAGCTACGCTTAAGGCTCTTCGTGACCTCGGCAACACCGTAGTTGTCGTTGAGCACGACGAGGAGACGATAACTGAATCGGATTACGTTGTTGATATCGGGCCCGGTGCGGGAAACCACGGAGGTAACGTAGTGTTCGCGGGAACTCCCACCGAGCTTCTTTCTGCAGAGGGTTCACTTACGGGTGACTATCTCTCAGGCAAAAAAAGCATCGAGATACCCAAGGAAAGAAGGAAGGGCAACGGATCGTTCCTTACGGTAAAGGGGGCCGCCGAAAATAACCTTAAAAATATAGACGTTTCATTTCCTCTCGGATGCTTCGTTTGTGTAAGCGGAGTTTCGGGATCGGGAAAGTCCTCGCTTGTAAACACTATACTGTATCCCTCACTTGCCTCCAAGCTCAACGGAGCATATGCTCGTTCCGGAAAGCACAAGGAAATACTAGGAATAGAAAACATTGATAAGGTAATAGCGATAGATCAGAGCCCTATAGGACGTACTCCCAGATCCAATCCCGCTACCTATACCGGTCTGTTTTCTGATATACGCGAGCTGTTCGCGTCTACAAAGGATGCCAAAGCAAGAGGCTACAAATCCGGACGCTTCTCATTTAACGTAAAGGGCGGACGCTGTGAGGCGTGCGAGGGCGACGGTGTTAAGAAGATAGAAATGCACTTTTTGCCCGACGTATACGTAACCTGCGATCTTTGCAAGGGAAAGCGATACAACCGAGAAACGCTTGAGGTCAAATATAGAGGAAAAAACATATTTGAAGTCCTTGATATGACGGTTGAAGAGGGAATTGAATTCTTCGACGGAGTACCGAAGATCAAAAAGCGCCTTATGACTCTTTACGACGTAGGACTCGGATACATCAAGATCGGTCAGTCCTCAACCACGCTTTCGGGCGGTGAGGCGCAGAGAGTTAAGCTTGCGACGGAACTCTCCAAAAGAAGCACCGGCAAAACGGTTTATATCCTTGACGAGCCCACGACCGGTCTTCATACGGCAGATGTTGACAAGCTTATCGAGGTGCTTCAGAGACTTTGCGATGCAGGAAACACGGTGATCGTTATCGAGCACAATATGGACGTCATAAAGGTTGCCGATCATATAATCGATATGGGGCCCTTCGGAGGCGATAACGGAGGAAGGATAGTTGCGATGGGAACACCCGAGCAGATATGCGAGTGCGAAAATTCACAGACCGGTCGTTACCTTAAGCATTGGCTCAAGAAATAGGCGTTAACATTCATTCAAAGTGCATATTTATACACACACAATGCATAAATGCGGATTTATATGCAATGAAAGTTTGTATATTTATCCAAATCTTAAAAAAAGCTATTGACAAACAGATCGTTTTGCGGTATAATATTTGCATCTTTATTAAAAGTTTAATGAAAGGAATATCTATCATGAAAAAAATCATATCACTTTCGCTTGCTATGCTTATGATCCTTAGCTCTCTTCTCGCAGTAGTATCCTGCAGCGAGCAGCAGAATGGTGAGGTTGTAAAGGTTGTTGAGATCCCCCTTACGGCAGAGGAGTATGCTTTCGCTGTTGAAAAGGGCAACACGGAGCTTCTTAATTCTCTTAACGAATTCATGAAGACAATTAAGGACAACGGTCAGTTTGATGAGATAATGAACAAGTATTTCGGCGACGGTACTCCCACAGCAGTTAAGTCTGCAACCGAAATGAAGACAGACGGTTCTCAGCTCATCGTAGCTACCAATGCCGCTTTCGAGCCCTTCGAATATAAGATAGGCGAGAACTACTACGGTGTTGATATGGAGATCATGGCTCTCTTTGCTCAGCACCTCGGAAAAGAGCTCTACATCAACAACATGCCCTTTGACGCCGTATGTCTCTCCGTTTCTGCTCTCGGTGGTTCCTACGAAGACGAGAACGGAACAACACAGACAGTACAGGGTGGTGTTTGTGACGTTGCTGCAGCAGGCCTTACAGTTAAGCCCGACAGAGCAGAGATCCTTGACTTCACTACCACTTACTACAACGCTTCTCAGCTTTTGATCGTTGCAGCTGACGACACAACCTTCGACGCTTGCAAGACAAAGGAAGACGTTGAAAAGATCCTCAACGGTTTTGACTCCTCCGTTAAGGTAGGCGTTCAGAACGGTACAACAGGTAAGTTCTACTGCGAAGGTGACGAAAGCTTCGACTTTGCAGGTTACAAGTTCACAACAGTCGGTTATGATAACGGAGCACTCGCGGTTCAGAATATCATTAACGGTAACGTTAAGTACGTTGTAATTGACGAAGGACCCGCAAAGGCTATAGTTAAGAACATAAACGAAGTTAACTGATCATAATCTTCTGTCATAGTAGAAGAGGGAGTTTTCTCCCTCTTTTGCGCGTATAAACGAATATCAAATTAAAGGAATCTGTTTATGAAAAACTTTTTCAAAAAGCATTGGGTAGACATTCTGGTAATATCAATTGTCGTGATATTGGTATCAGTGCTTTTCTATAACATCGGAGTGCAATTCAACTTCGCAAAGAAGTGGGATAAATTTTGTTTTCACTTCTTTGAAAACAACGGATATAAAAATTTGTTGGTCGGCATCAAGAACACCTTTATAATTTCCATTGTCGGACTTGTTATAGGTATTTTCATAGGTACCTTAATAGCTATTATAAAGGTAATTCCGCCGTATAAAAAGGTCGTAAGATACATTCAAAACACTTGCAACATATACGTCGCATTCTTCAGAGGAACACCTATAGTAGTACAGCTCCTTCTCGGATACTATATACTCCTTCCTCTTCTCGGTATAAAGATGTCCGAGGTCTCGTCCTGTATCATGATATTCGGTCTCAACAGCGGTGCATATATATCCGAAATAATGAGAGGCGGAATAAACTCGGTAGACCCGGGACAGCTTGAAGCCGCAAGAGCAGTCGGTATGCCTTTCTCAATATCTATGATAAAGGTTGTCATACCTCAGGCTATAAAAAACATACTCCCCACACTCGGAAACGAGTTTATAACACTTGTAAAAGAAACCGCCATCGTCGGATACGTCGGCGCACTGGATATCACAAAGGCATTCCAGGATCTCGGATCTAATTCTTATGAATTTATGATACCTTATCTCGTTATGGCAGTGCTTTATATAGTTATCGTAGCACTTATAGCTTCGATGATAAAATTGATGGAAAGGAGACTTGCAAAAAGTGAAAGACGCAGCTAAAGAAGTTCTTATCGAAACAAAAGGTCTTACAAAG
>JAZSLE010000134.1:0-4631 GCA_045535215.1 Eubacteriales bacterium | reverse complement strand
ATGGTGACCCATCGGAGAGTCGAACTCCGGACACCATGATTAAAAGTCATGCGCTCTGCCATCTGAGCTAATGGGTCATGAAACCGGGTGTTCCTCTCGGCACCTTATATATTATACCACAATTATCTTCGTTTGTCAAGTATTATTTTTCCGATATATACAACAATAATGCATACTTGTTTTAATTTATTTTTGTAGAAATATGCTCAAATTCACGGGTATACATCCTTTCCGTAGTAGCGCTCCGCATCAAACAGACACACTCTACCACTCACTCCTCTTACGCCCACTGTAATGCTCCTCTGCCTCTCGCCGTTCGGATAAAATCTCGCATAATATATCCCTTCAAGAAGAATAATATCGTCAAGCTCCATATCCTTAATACCTTCATCTCGCATAAACTTCCTTGCCGACTTCACCGCATCCTCCTCGGAAATGACAGTCTCACAGCTTCCCGAATAAAAATACATTCGCATCGTAAGACCTCCGTTCGACGCTATTGACGAATAGGTGTTCACCCCGTAAAAGGTATGGCACGGAGGAAAAAGAGAGCACTCGCACTCTTCAATAACGGCATTACCTCCCAAAGAAATGCGCGCCCTCCGATATATTTTATCCTTTCCCACCTCCGCACCCGAAGTGATCTTCGGATATTCTCTCTGCACAAAAGTGTGATTCTCATAGAGGCTTCTCACGAGCTCCGCCATTTCCGCTTCTTCTTCGTTCACGTCATTCTCCTCTACCATTGATATAAGCGCGCTCACAAAAACGCAAAACGGATCGTATTCAACGTCGCCCTTCCTTTCTGCTTCACTGAGATCAAAAAAATACCATTCTCCCATACGCGCGAGCTCAGACAACGACTCGTTTGAATCGTACAGAAGATATCCCGCCATCGCGAGTTGAAGTCTTGATTCGGAATATCTCTCCTCCGCATAAAAAACGCCTGCCTTCTCAAGCATATTTATACACTCCTCCGCCTTCAGTTCATTGCGCCATATAGCCTCCGCTGCTCTTTCCTTTTCCTGTGCGGATACGGTGTAAAATAAATATCCAAGCGCCAATGCAAGAGTAAAATTCAAGGATATACAAAAAATCAAAGCCTTTTTCATAACGACACCGCCTTTCACCTTTACTATCTATTCTTCCACAAATAAAAAATGATAAACAAGAAAAAGACGGAAGGAAAAATAAAAGCGACGCCCACAAGGAACGTCGCTTTATATTCAGCTGATATTAGCCAAGCTTTGCCTGGTTGATCTTGATGCCTGGGCCCATCGTGGAAGCTACTACGCAGCTCTTGATGTACTGACCCTTAGCAGCAGCCGGCTTTGCCTTTATAACTGCGCTGAGAAGTGTATCAAAGTTCTCACCGAGCTTTTCTGCGCCGAAGGAAGCCTTTCCGATGGGGCAGTGGATGATGTTGGTCTTGTCAAGTCTGTACACGATCTTACCTGCCTTAGCTTCTGTTACAGCCTTAGCAACATCAGGAGTTACTGTACCGGACTTCGGGCTGGGCATAAGTCCCTTAGGACCGAGGATCTTACCGAGACGACCGATAACACCCATCATATCAGGGCTTGCGATAACTACGTCGAAGTCGAACCAGTTCTCGTTCATGATCTTCTCAACGTATTCCTTATCGCCAACGTAGTCAGCGCCTGCATCTATAGCAGCCTGAACCTTATCACCCTTTGTGAAAACGAGGGTCTTTATTGTCTTACCTGTTCCGTTGGGGAGGACAACAGCGCCTCTGACCTGCTGGTCAGCGTGACGGGAGTCAACACCGAGACGGATGTGAACTTCGATTGTTTCATCAAACTTTGCCTTGGATGTCTGGCACGCGATCTGAAGAGCCTCTGCAGGATCATACAGCTTTGCCTTATCTACGAGTTTTACGCTTTCAGCATATTTCTTTCCGACTTTAGCCATTATACTGTACCTCCTTAGTCAACTACTACAACGCCCATAGAGCGTGCTGTGCCTTCGATCATGCTCATTGCTGTCTCAATATTTGCAGCGTTGAGGTCGGGCATCTTTGTTTCTGCTATCTTTCTTACCTGCTCCTTGGTTATCTTAGCAACCTTGTCCTTGTTGGGCTTCGCAGAGCCGGACTCAAGACCGCAAGCCTTCTTTATAAGAACGGGAGCGGGAGGAGTCTTTGTGATGAATGTGAAGGAACGGTCAGCGTAAACCGTGATAACTACGGGGATAACAAGACCGATATCGTTCTTTGTTCTCTCGTTGAAGTCCTTTGTGAAGAGCGGAATAGCAACGCCGTACTGTCCAAGTGCAGGACCTACAGGCGGCTGGGGTGTTGCCTTACCAGCGGGCAACTGAAGTTTAATATAACCTAAAACCTTTTTAGCCATAATTTAAAATACCTCCAATGTGGTTTTTGACGGAAGCCTCAAATATTTGCTCCCTCCCACGTATGTGTTCAGCCTATTTTTTCTACTGCAGAGGAATCTATCTCTACAGGCATCGTTCTCGTACCTCTCTGAAGAAGGACTGTGAGAACCTTAAAGTCATCGGACACACGCTGAACCTTGCATTCGTGTCCTCTAAAGAGACCTTCGTTGATCTTTACCGTATCGCCGACGCTTATGTTGAAGCTTACCTTCTCTTCTTCTATCTGAAGATCGGCAACCTCCTTATCGGACAACGGCTGAGGACGTGATCCGGGGCCTACAAATCCGGTTACGCCCGTGATATTTCTCACTACGTGCCACGACTCTTCGGTCATGATCATCTTTATGAATACGTAGCTGGGGAATATCTTTCTTTCCTCGATAACTTCATCCGAAGCGTTTTCTGCCTCGTCAAAAGAATCCGAAGCAGGCTTGCCTCGTTTTTTCTTGTTAATTACAACTTTTTCTACCGGGATTTTGATATCGAAAATCAAATCATCGAGCTTGCGGTTTTCTATGATCTTGGTTATACTGTCCTTAACCTTATTCTCATATCCCGAATAAGTATGCGCCACATACCAACGGACACCGACATTCATTGTATTGATATCGCTCATTTAAACCCCCTACTTATCAGAACAAGTTTGTAAAGAACATAATTCCTTTCGAGAAAACAAAATCAAGCAATGCGATCGTAACAACGGTAATTATTACTATAACTACGACAACGATCGTATTCTTCTTAACTTCCTTACCGGAAAGCCAAGAGATCTTCTTGAATTCGCCCTTAAAGCCTCTGAAGAACTTATGCGTCTTTTCTTTGTTCTTGACGTAATAAATCAAAGCAACGATAACTATTATCGCAACAACAACGAGAGTAACGATCAAGTTGAGACTGCTACTGCCTTTCTGGGAGTTTGTTGCAGAACCCGTTGTCGTGCCGGCTGCTGTTGTTGTGCCGACCGCTGCAGTTGTCTCACCTGCGGGAGTTGTATCACCTGCGGGAGTCGTTTCCTCGGTAGGAGTAACTGTTGTCTCGGGGCTGCTTGTCTCTGCGAAAACATTTACCGTAAAGCAAGAAAATACAAGGACGAAAACTATCGAGAGAGTGACTAAAGCTCTCTTGAAACTCTGTTTGTTCATCTTTTTTCTCCTTACTTTGTTTCTCTGTGCAGCGTATGCTTGCGGCAGAATTTGCAGTATTTGTTCATCTCAAGTCTGTCGGGATCGTTCTTCTTGTTTTTCATGGTATCGTAGTTTCTCTGCTTACACTCTGTGCATGCGAGAGTAACCTTAACCCTTACATCATTAGCCATACGTAACGGCACCTCCTATTATTAATGATTTAACCGCAATTGCGGTTATTGTGTACCTCCCTCAAGGGCGGATCCTCGGTCTTGCGTGGCGCACAAGACACACAAAAAAGACCCCTGCCACCAGAGGTATGATTATTATACCACAATTCACTTCTCTTGTCAATACCTTTTTTATATTTTCCCAGTGCTTTTTTGGACTTTTTTCAAAAAAAGAAAGCGGCGCAAGAAGCATCTCTCGCACCGTTCCTTCATTTAATATATATTAGTCCTCGATAGCCGCCTTTGCGCTTATAGCAGCTTTAAGAACGTCGCAATCGAATTTCGGTCTTCTGTCGTAGTAGAAGAGGCCGTTTATCTCCTGCTCAACGTCGGTGAGCTGTGTATAGCAGAATGCGGATATTCCCTTGTTGTCAAGTATAGCCTTTGCAAGACCCGCAAATCTTTCAATAAACTCTTCCTCGGACTTAACGCTCTCGCCGTATCCCCATCCACTTCCCTCAATGGGCCAACGGATTCCGCCATATTCGCTTATGAATGTAGGCACAGCGTGGCAGCCCTTGTGAACGTCTATCGGCTCGCCATCTGCAATAGGAGCAAGGAAACTTGCAAGCTTTGCGGGGTCCTGCTCGTATTTGTGGATGTCCATAATGTCGGTAACACCGTCAACGTGTGTCCATCCGGACGCATCTATATAAAGTCTGGTGGGGTCAAGACTGCGTGTTATTGAGGCAAGAGCCTTTACTATGTCGCTATCCTGGTTGTACTGTGTCTCGTTTAGCGGGCACCAACCGATTATTGCAGGATGGTTGAAGTCTCTTTCGACCGCCTCACACCACTCGGGGATAAAACCCTTCCATGCATAGCTTGATGCAAGATCAAGAACCCAGTTTGCGTGCTCTCCCCA
>JAZSLE010000123.1:0-7903 GCA_045535215.1 Eubacteriales bacterium | reverse complement strand
TCCTTGACGGTATGGTGCTTCGTAACGGAAAGGTCGTTCCGGGAGTCGGAGGAGGACTGTGTCAGCTTGCCAACATGATATTCTGGATGACTGCGCACACGCCCTTGACCGTAATAGAGCGTCATCGTCACGGCTACGACGTTTTTCCGGATTCTAACCGTACTCAGCCCTTTGCAAGCGGTGCGACCTGCTATTATCCGCACGTTGACCTTATGATACGCAACGATACAAACGAAGTGTTCCAACTTTGTATCACCGTTGAAGAGGAGGATCTTGTCGGAGAATGGAGAGTTGTCAACGAGCCGCGTGTGAAATACGAGGTCGTTGAACGAAATCACGAGATGCGCCTTGAAATATGGGGCGGCTACACCCGACACAACGAGCTTTATAAGCAGAAGCTCTCTCTTGACGGTGAATTGATAGACGAGCAACTGCTTGTACAAAATTCCGCTATAATGATGTATTCGCCATATCTTGAGGAACCCGGCGAGGCGAAAAATTACGACGCTTCGCAAAACGACATATGGAATGAGCAATAACGTTTTACGGCTCTCGCACTGCGAGAGCCGTAATTTAAAAGTGGATCCACTTCCTTTTAATATTTAATAGATATTGCTTTTTCCACACTCCTGTGATATAATATTTACATAGATTGTTTGGAGGTTGACCATGCTGCTTTTGTGGATACTGTATCTTATCGGCGCGCTGCTGCTTTTGAGATATGCTTATTTAATTTTGAAGAGAGCACTGCTCACAAGAAGGATAAATAAGCGGGTAGAGAGTCGCGGTGGTAACGCTACGTACTGTCGGAATCGCTTTGCGTCGATATTCATACACGACGGAAAGCCGGATATTTTGGTATTGTTTAACGGAAAAACGATAGAGATATCGGTTATAACCGCACCGATACGCCGAGCGCGCTATCATTTTGATATCAACAACAAGCTCCTCGAGCTGATAATCGAAAGGCGTGCAGTTTATGTGACGTCGCGATCCGGGAAAGCCGGCGTTATGGACAGGGTATACACCATCCGAAAATATAAAATGGAAATTGAGCCCTCAAAAAACGGGAATCAAAGATACGTGATACTGAACCCCGCGCCTATCGCTTTAAGCAAGGCGGAGAGATCTGTGCTCACGGGCTTATACGACAATGACGAGCTTGTATGTGGGGTCAGGGTGTGCGGCCTTAAATGGTTTATGGAGAACGTTCTTTGAAGGGAAGAAAGGCTTCCTATGATTTATGCGACCAAAGGAGGCACTTTAACGTAGCTTCGTAATTTACTTAACCGTGATATCGTTTGCTCGTGTGGGGCAACGCACAGATGTGATGTTGGCGTCCGCCTCTGTAGAAACCCGCTGTGTTGCTTCGGCGGTACAGAGCGCAAAGCAGGTCGGCACGGAGATATACTCGGTTACAGCTCCCCAAGGATCACCACTCGCACTTACTTCGGATAAGGTAACGTATATGCTTGATACGACAAATGACAGTATAGCGGCATGCTCGGTCATGGGAGCTCCCTTTGAGCAGACTTTGCTTCTTTTCTTTGATCACGTAATATCGGAAATGGATGAGGATGCCGCGCAAATGCGGTCAAGGCACTCCAATTTGGAGGAAGTTAAGAAATACGCCTTTTAGACAGGAGGGGCGGCACATGGATTATACGATAAGCAAGAAAAAAATAGACGCTGCGTTTGATTACGTAAGAAAAAAGCTGTTTTCCGAAAGGACTCTTATAATATACGACAGCATAGTTTTGGACAGAGAGAGCGACTTTCCGTCGGTTGAAGAGATACTCGACGTATATCCCAATCCGTGCGGTTATTCCACGGGTATGGAGGACGGAATGATATGCGGCGCTACAATGCTTGACGTTTGTCTTCTAAGATATGAGCGTGAGAAGGATGATGAATCCGCAGAATTTGCCAAAAAGATATTAAATGGAATGCTGGGGTGTGCATCTTCCGCAAAAAGCGAGGGCTTTCTGCCCCGCGCGGTAGCATTGTCTGACGGAAAGACGCATTATCCGGATTCGTCTATCGATCAGTATACGATGTTTGCCTTTGCAATGCACAGATATCTCAGATCCGGACTTTGCACAAGTGAGGAGAAAGCGGATATCAAGAGGGCAGTACTTGCGATAGCACACCATGCGGAGAAAAACGTTACTCCTGAAAACGGATACGATATGCTGACAGATGACGGAATGCACACTCTTGTTACAGTTATGTGGGGAGAGAATCGCCCTAACCACGAGCGTCACCGTCTTCCTATGATATACATATTGGCATACTCGGTCAGCGGCGACACTCATTGGCTTGAAAGGTACAGAGCGATTCGTGACTTCGCGTATGAAAAGGCGCTTCCCATGACAAGGTATTGGTGTCTTTATACCTTACAGCAGATGCAGGCATCCGTACTCGTTTGCAGCGAGCTTGATCCCGACGAGGGATGGCACGAGAGATATATTTCACTTATGAATGAGGTTGCCGATTATGCAGAATCCCTTTGCGAAGAAAAAAGGACGAAAATAGCCTCCTACAGTGACTATAATGCACCGCAGCTACCGTTCAGAGAGTTGAACATGGAGCCGCGTGAGGCCTTTATAAAACTTGGATATAAAAATGTTTATTCGCCGTCAAGAAGAGATTACCGAGAATTCTTCACTCTGCAGGACGGCGCGCAGGTGGCGATAGTTGCCGGAATGGTACCGGGCAGGGCGGCAAGTGATGAGACGGTGCGTTTGCTTGCGGATTCCTTTGCAAGAATAGATATAGAAAAGCACGAGCGCAATCTTCCGGTATATTTCCTCGATGGGTATTATAGAGGACTTCGAAGAGTACATGGAGCTTGACGTCTTTGATATGTATATGACAGAAAGCAAATAAAAAAGAAGAGGTATATACCTCTTCTTTTTTATTTAAAGTGTGATCCTGTGGAATGTTATATAGTTGCTGTCGTGGTATGCATGGGGAACGTGAGGTCTGTTCATAGCCGTTCTGCAGGCAAAGAATATCTCGCAACCCTCAATTATGAAGTCCACGTACTGAAATCCCGTGTATTCGGGGTCGAGGTGGCTCTTGTCTATGAGATCGCAGAGGACGTCCCATTTTTCAAGGTCGTCGGAAACCATAAGCGAGAGAAGGTTTCGGGCCTTGGGAAAATCGTGCGAGGTGAGTCTCGATACAATGGAGTAGTATTTTCCCGTTTTCTCGCAGAACTGTATCTCGAACTTTGCATGGTTTGCAGGGAAGGGTATTGCCTTGTCGTACGACATCGGTGCTTCGGGATCCTCCGTGTTTACCTTATAACGTATAACGTATCCGAAATTCGGAGCCATCTTCATCATATCGTATCTCATTATATTGTAAAGAACGTCTTCCTTGACTACGAGCGCGCCTTCAATGTTTCCCGTGCTCGTACCCTCGGGGAGCCCTTTCCACGTGGGATCGTATTTTACGGGATAGCTGAAGGACCATGAATTCGGATCGAGAAGGTCTGCGTTTTCGTCTGCGGACATTACCATGGGAGCGTGATAGCCGCGCTTCCATGAGCCCCATTCAAGAGAATTCCATATCCTGTTTTTGAAGTGTATTACAGGTTGGGGGTTCTTATGTACTCCCGCTTCTCCCGATTTTCCGTTTCCGCCGCGCATAAGAACTCGTGGCTCGTCAAACGTCATTCCGCCATCGGTGGATTTTCCGATAAGCAGGTCTCCGTATTCGGTGGAGCAAGCGAGCATGTATACGTCGTTATTTTCCACGAAAAGTCTTCCCCAAAAGCACGGGAACAGATCGGCAACGTAGTGCCAGCTCTTTCCGTCGTCGTCCGAGCGGAATATGAAGGAGAGGTTCTGCGGTGCGTTTCCGGCATACACGTCCATGGACGCAAGCAGGTGACCGTCGGGATGCCTTACTATAGACGGCGAGCAAAGATATCTTCCGGAGAATGAATATATGTCGTCATCCGGGTGAAGATAGTTTATTACGGATATTCCTACCGCCTCGGCGCAACGTGCGAGTCTTATACGGCTCTTTTTTTCGTCGGCTTCGATGAAAAACTCATAGTCGGTGTCGGGAGTGAGTGATTCTATGGTGAAGGTAAGAGCGGACGTTGATCCCGCAAGTCTGAATTCACCGTTGTCTCTTTCGCGAATGAATACGTTGTATTCGTAATCTCCGATACTGAGCCAATCTATCGTCAAAGAAGATTCGTAAGGGGCTATTCTGCATACGTGTATGTCGCCCATATCGATGAACAAGGGCCGATACGGAGTGTAACTCCACTTCTTGTGATATTTCATCGTGTATTTTCCTTTAAAACATAAGGTAGTTTGTGTACATTTGTACACCAAAGATTATAGCATAAAAGAAGAAAAAAGTCAATGTTTATTTTAAAAAGTTTGTGTTGACAACGCTATGGATTTATGTTATAATAAGTTCGAAAAAATACATCAGAAATCCTTGTGAGGTGGCTTATATGAAGAAACGTAACGAGAGCTTTTTCGGATTACATTTTGATTTTCACGCAATGCCTGAATACGGCACGGTCGGTGTGGGACTTAAGGAAGATGACATACGCGAGATATGCCGCGAGATAAAGCCGGACTTCATTCAGATAGATTGTAAGGGACATCCGGGATGGACGTCTTACCCGTCCGCGCTCGGCAATGCAATGCCGTCCTTTGCTCTTGATCCGCTTGAAATGTGGAGAAGAGTTACACGCGAGGAGGATATTGCTCTTTATATGCACTATTCGGGAGTTTACGAGCTTAAATATTGCGCTGAGCATCCCGAGGAATGCACGGTTGACGGACTTGGAAACAAAAGCTCTGCCGCAGTACGAATGGACGGAAAATATGTTGATGAGCTTCTTATCCCGCAGCTCTGCGAGCTTGCGGAAAAATACGGCGTTGACGGCGTATGGGTGGACGGAGATTGCTGGAAGGCAACACCCGATTATGCACCCGAGTCGGTTGCCGAATTTGAGAAGGAAACGGGTATAGATCTCGGTGGAAAGCCGCCGTTTTCACGCAGAGACAAGTATTTTGAGGAATACAGAGAATTCTTCCGTGAAAAATTTCGCCGTTACCTCAGGCACTACGTTGATGCGATACATGAAAAGCACCCTGGCTTCCAGATTGCATCCAACTGGGCGTTCAGCGATCATATGCCCGAAAAGATCTCCGCAAACGTTGACTTCATTTCGGGAGACCTTGATACATTCAATTCATTCTGCTCCGCCCGTTATGCGGGAAGAGCGATAGCACAGCACGATTTTACGTGGGACCTTATGTCGTGGAACTTCAGACGCACTTATCTCGGATCGTCGGCAAGAGTTCCGAAGCATATAAATCAGATACTTCAGGAGGCTGCCGAGGTAATATCGATGGGCGGTGGATTCCAAAATTACGTAATGCAAAGACAGGACGGATCTCCTAATATGGACGAGGTAAGACAGCTCAAAAAGCTTTCGGAGTTCGTCCGTGAAAGACAGGACTGGTGCTTCAGAGTAAAGCCCGTACCGCAGGCAGTAATGCTTCTTTCAACCTATGACAGAGCGCGTGAATCGTCCAATCTTTACACCAGAAACGGATATCAGAAGCATCTGGGACTTACGTCACTTATGTGTGATGCGGGACAGTCGCTTGAGATCGCCTTTGAATATATGCTTGAAAGTGAGTGCGATAAATATCCTCTCGTTATCGTTCCCGAGCTGTACGAGGGCTTGGCGGATAAGACTTTCGAAAGATTGCTTCGCTATACATACGACGGCGGAAATTTGTTGCTCATCGGTAAGAACACGTGTAAGCTCTTTGCCGGCCACGGTGCACCGTTTACGACGGCTTTCCGCGAGGAGTTTGTAGGAATCGATGAGAATATGACCGACGACGGCCATATGACCGACAGAAAAATGACGAAGGCGGCATATCGCTTTACGCTTGACGGAGAGTCCTTCGGCGGTCTTGTATCTCCCTGCGCCATAGAAGGCGACGGAGAGACGGTCGCGGCGTTCAACACTGACTTTAACACATTTGACAAGCACGACGTGCTTTCAGCAGTGTTTGAGTGCGGAAAGGGAAGAATAGCAGTTATCGGTACGGATATAGGAACACAGTATCTTGAAGGAAAGCAGTATCTCCACAGAGAGCTTATAAAGACGCTTGCGGATAAGCTTTATTCTCCCGTTGTGAAGATAGAGTCTGCGATGGGACTTATCGAGGTGCTTCTTACGCAGAAGAACGGTAAGCTGATGATACAGCTTATCAATGCCAACGGAAGCCATGCAAACTCCGCCGTCAGCACGGACGATATAATATATCCCATTGTTGATGCGAAAATATCGGTAGCGCTTGACTGTGAGCCTAAGAAGATTACCCTTCAGCCTGAGGGCGTTTCGCTTGACGGTGAGTATTCTAACGGACGTGTATACGTGAACGTTCCGAGAGTGGATATCCACAGCGTTATCGAGATTGAGGTGTAATGATCGATCTGCATTTTTGCAAGATTAAAATCATAATGATTCAAAAAACTTAAAAAAATGCCCGTAAAAACCGAAAAAATAATTAAAATTTGCGCAAATGCTATTGACATACGGAGCAAAATGGTGTATAATGTATACATTATAGTTTTGGCTATATATTTTTATATTTGGAGGACTTGATTATGAAACACATCAAGCTTTTGGCAATCGTGCTCACACTCGTAATGATGCTCGGAGTGTTGGCAGGATGCGGTAAAACAAACTATGCTGCAAATAATACAGAATTTGTTATAGGCCTTTCCGGACCCCTTACAGGCGGTGCTGCGATGTACGGCGTTGGCGTTAAGAACTCCGCACAGCTCGCAATTGACGAGATCAACGCTGCAGGTGGATTGAACGGCGTTATGTTCAAGCTCGTTGCTATGGACGACATGAACGACTCCACAAAGATATCCACAAACTACTCCTCTATGCTTGAGGGTGGTATGCAGATCTCTCTCGGTACTGTTACAACACAGCCCGGTCTTGAGTTCAAGAACCTTTCTCACGACGACAACGTTTTCTTCCTTACACCTTCTGCTTCGGGTGATAAGATCCCTGAGTATGACAACGGTTTCCAGATGTGCTTTGCAGACGGTAACCAGGGTAAGGTTGCTGCAGAGTTCGTTAACGCAAACTATGCAGGTCAGACAATAGGTGCTTTCTATAAGTCCGATGAGGCTTATTCCAAGGGTATCTACGATCAGTTCATCGAGAACCTTGATTCTTCTGTAACGGTAGTTGCTACAACCTTCACTGAGGCTAACGCAACCGACTTCTCTACACAGATCGACTCTCTCAAGGATTGCAAGTTCATTTTTATGCCTACATACTACACACCTGCTTCTCTCTTCATGACACAGGCTAAGTCTGTAATTGCTGCTGATGCTGTATACTATGGCTGCGATGGATTTGACGGTATCGATAACATCACAGGTTTTGATATCACAACAATTCCTCAGGAAGTTACAATGCTTTCTCACTTCAATTCCAAGGCAACAGACGGTAAGGCTAAGGAATTCATTGACAAGTACGTAACAAAGTACGGAGCAGATACTCTTAACCAGTTCGGCGCATCTGCGTATGACAGCGTATATGCTATCTACAATGCAATGAAGGAGATCGTTGACGGCGGCACAGAGATTCCCGTTACTATCAGCGCATCCGATCTTTGCGACCTTCTTAAGGCAAAGTTTACAGGCGGATTCAAGCTTGAGAACGCTGTTACAGGCTCCAGTATCTCTTGGGAGGCCAACGGCTACGTAAACAAGGGTGCTATCAAGTACGTAATAAAGGAAGCAACCGCAGCTAACTGAACTGACGTTCGGCAATATTCTTATTGAACAGATCAATTATGGCCGGATCACTCATAAGTGAACC
>JAZSLE010000188.1:0-6405 GCA_045535215.1 Eubacteriales bacterium | reverse complement strand
TGGCTACGATCCGACTTCTTTAAGGAAATAAAGGGTGATGCATTCGCGCCGCGTAATACCGACGCAATGAAGATAGACTTCGAGAAGGAGCCTCCCGTATTCCCGATTACAGAAACACATTGGGCTCGTACGTGGATGCTTGCACCCGAGGCAAGCAAATACCGCGAGGAATTGATGGAACGCGATGCGATGCTTCAACAGAACACTTCGGCAGAGCCTCCGTTTGATTACGAAAACGCAGAAACGCTTCTGTCCGTTCGTAATCTCGGAGTCCGCTTTAAAATGGGCAGTACGACCTTCAAGGCGGTAGACGACGTAAGCTTTGATATATACCGCGGTGAAACACTTTCACTTGTCGGAGAGTCCGGCTCGGGAAAGACTACAATAGGCCGTGCGATTATGCGTATATATATCGGCAACGTAAGCGGTGACGTTACGTTCAAGGGCTCGCGTATTACGGGTAAGCTTTCACGAGCAGATAAGAAGAAGCTGCATATGGAAATGCAGATGATATTCCAGGATCCGATGGCATCTTTGAACGAGCGCGCGAAGGTAGATTATATCATATCAGAGGGACTCTATAACTACCACCTCTACGAAAATGAGCAGGACCGCATAGCGAAGGTAGAGAGCATACTTTCCGAGGTAGGACTTACCTCCGAATTCATTTCCCGCTTCCCGCACGAATTTTCGGGAGGACAGAGACAGAGAATAGGTATCGCGAGAAGCCTTATTATGAACCCCGACTTCCTTGTTGCAGACGAACCGATATCCGCGCTTGACGTATCCATTCGTGCGCAGGTCATCAACCTCCTCAATAAGATGAAGAAGGAGCGCTCGCTTACTTACCTCTTTATAGCACACGACCTTTCCGCGGTAAGATTTATATCCGACCGCATAGCCGTTATTCATAAGGGACATCTCGTTGAGCTTGCGCCCTGCGAGGAGCTTTTTGCTCATCCTCTCCACCCGTATACAAAGGCACTTCTTTCGGCAGTCCCTTATCCCGATCCCGACCTGGAGCGCAATAAGGTTATTTGTCCCTATGACCCCACTATCCACGATTATAGCGTAGATAAGCCCGTATGGACCGAGATTACGAAGGGCCATTTCGTGTACGGAAACACGAAGGAGCTTGAGGAATACAAGAATGAGATCTGACGGCAAGAACGGTGAAGGCAACGGAAAGGGGCCGAGAGAGAATCGTGCATTCTATCTCGTTATCCTCAGAAAATGCTTTTCAAGCCTCGGCATTGCATTGGTGATATCCGCTTTGGTCGGCGGTCTATATCAGGATACGCTCCATTTTATCTGGGCGCTTTGTGCAGCAGGGTCTATCCTCATTGCTATGGGATGGTACGAATATCTTAAGCTTTCCGATTCGTTGCCCCGCTTTATGAAGAAAAAGAAAAAAAGCAAAAAAACACCTTACGTATGGCGTAAGGAAAAGGAAAGCAGACCGCACAAGCCCGCTTTTGCACAAAATGCGGATGATATAGAGGACGACCTTACTCCGCTTACGACTGCGGACGAGGAGATCCTCGGCGAAAAAATGAGATCGTGGTCTATAGTCGTTGCACGGTCGGTGGCAGGCGTATTGCTTTTCGTTATCTCTTTCGTTATTCCGCAATAAGTTAAATTACACGGAGGAACAGTATGATTCGTATACAAAACGGAATTCTTCACACCGTAGAATGCGGCTCGTATCAAAACGGGTACGTTGATGTTGAAAACGGAAAGATCGTAGGCTTCGGCTCGCTCGAGGACGCACCTAAGGAGGGCGTTGACGAGATATTCGATGTAAAGGGCGGAGTTATATTTCCCGGCATGATAGATGCTCACTCTCATATCGGTATTTCCGAGGAGGGTAAGCGCTGGGAGGGCGAGGACTGTAACGAGACCACGTCTCCCGTAACTCCCGATATGTGCGCTATGGACGGATTCTACCCGTTTGATATCGCTATTTCCAAGGCAAGGCGCGCGGGAATCACCACCGTAAACGTATGCCCCGGAAGCACTAACGTTATCGGCGGTCAGACTGCCGCAGTAAAGCTCTACGGAAAGAATATTTCAGATATGCTTATAAAGTCTCCCGTTGCTATCAAATGCGCTACCGGAGAAAACCCCAAGAGAAATTTCGGTGAATCGCACGGTTCAACTCCTATGACCCGTATGGCGATAGCCGCTATATTCAGAAGAACTATGACCGAGGCACGCCGTTACCTCGCTAAGAAAGAAAGCGGCGAGGATCTTTACGATTCCAAATACGAGGCTCTTATACCGCTTCTTAAGCGTGAGATTCCCATGCACGTACACGCGCACAGAAGTGACGATATCCTCACCGCGCTCAGACTCGCCGAGGAGTTCGATCTTCGTTGCGTTACCGTCCATACAACAGGCGGCGCTCCCATAATAGACGAGATAGCCCGCTCGGGAATAATGCCCATAGTCGGTCCCTGCATAGGACCTGCGGGAAAGCCCGAAACGGTAGGCGGTAATCTTGCGATGGCTGCCGATCTCGCAAATGCAGGAGTTGAGTTCGCACTTACAACCGATCACGACGTCTGCGCACTCTGGATGCTCCCATATTTTGCCGCTCTTGCTGTGCGCGAGGGGCTTGATGAGCAGGCGGCATTCCGTGCGATCACCCTTAACGGTGCAAAGGTCTGCGGAATCGATGACAGAGTCGGATCGATAAAGGTCGGTAAAGACGCCGATATCGTTGTATTCAACGGTCACCCGTTTCACTATATGACAAAAGCCATAGCCGTATTTATTGACGGAAAAAGAGTAGATTGATGAATATCGTCGACGTTTTGTTAAATAATATCGGGCATATAATGCCCGACGCCGTCGCAATGCGAAGATATATCCATGCACATCCCGAGCTTTCGGGCGAGGAGACGCAAACTATGGAGTATATCTGCCATATATTTGACGAAAGCCGCATACGTTATACCGTCCTTGACGATATGGCAGGAGTCGTTGCGGAGGTGGGATACGGCGACTGTGCCGTCGGTATCCGCGCCGAGCTCGACGCATTGCCGATAAACGAGGAGACCAACCTTCCGTATGCTTCCGAAAATGCGGGCGTTATGCATGCCTGCGGACACGATATGCACCTTTCCGCGGCAGTTGCATTCCTTAAGCTCTTAAAGCAATATGAGGACAGCCTTCCGTTCAGAGTGCGACTCTTTGCACAGCCTGCAGAGGAAACTGTCGGAGGCGCAGAGCAGATGATAAAGCTCGGATGCCTTGACACGCCCGAGGTTAAAAGAGTGTTCGGTTTCCACGTCGACCCGACGTTGCCTACGGGAAGCGTAGCCCTTCTCCCCGGCGTTATGAATGCCGCGGTAACCGATTTTGAGCTTACCGTTCGCGGTCGCTCATGCCACGGAGCACATCCGGAGCAGGGAATAGATGCAATCGTAGCCGCCGCAGGAGTGATAAACGCACTCCAGTCGGTACCGTCTCGCCGCTTTGCTCCTACCGATCCCGTTATCGTTACGGTAGGCACCGTATCGGGTGGTACCGCTGGTAATATAATCGCGGGTGAGGTCAAAATGAGCGGAACTCTCCGCGCACTCGATTCGGGCGTTATGGAAAAGCTTCGTCAAGATGTGCGCGACACCTGCGAGGGGGTAGCACGCGGATATTCTGCAACAGCGGAGCTTGTTTATACGTCAACCTATCCGCCGCTGTATAGCGACGTAACGCTTACAGAGGAGCTTTTTTTGAGAATAGAGACCAAGCTCCCGCACCTCACCGTGCAAAAAATAAAAGCACCGAGCCTCGGTGCCGATGATTTTGCATTCTTCTGCGAAAAGGTGCCCTCTTGCTACTTTAACGTAGGGTGCCGCAGCAGTGACGCAAAGGACGACCAGGTCCTGCACTGTGCAACGCTCGCACCCGATGAGGACGCTCTCCGAGTAGCACTTGAAACGCTTTGTCTGATACTTATTTAAAAAACGATCCCCGAGGGAAATTCCCGCGGGGACCTTTTTTATCGTGAATTAGTTGAAATCAAGAGCAACTATCTTGTTTGCGAAGAAGAACTTACCGAATATGTACTTGTTCGACGCGCTTTCAAAGAGAGTAATGATCTTTCCGTTGTAGTAGTCCATATCCTCACCCATTGCAGGGCCGTTGATCTCGCGAATGCATCCGTTGAGATAGAATACCGGAGCGCCGTCAAGCGTAAGTCCCGAATCTATGGCATCACTCTCGTTGTATACGTAGTATATAGTGTCGTTGAGTCCGTAAGACGTGGAAAGCACTACCTTTCCGTCAGGCGTGAAGCATACGCCCTGCACCTTGTTTCTTACCGAATATACCTTCAAGGGCGTTGTGAGATCATCTACGGAATACTTTGTGATTATCGCGTGATAAAGTCCGTCGTTCGTTTCGTAGGGATGCTCTGTCACGTACGCGCCACCGTCGTGGAATTCACCGACGTATACGAAGCTCTCGTCCGAGTATACGAAGGAGGCCGCATTGTTTACGGGCGTTCCCGCTCCTATCTCAAAGTATCCGCCCGCCTCACATGCGAGAAGGTCGGTAAGCGAGAAGGTGTAAAGATTGCTTCCGTTTGCAAGGTATACCGTGTCTCCCGTTATCGCTATGCCACCTGCGTGATTCGTTGTCTTCTTGCCGTTTTTAGTGAGCTGTACGTAGTAAGACTTGCTGTCAAGATCCGTGATGTATATTCTGCTGTTGGTCTTGTCCTTCATATATCCGCTGACAAGTATCTTCCCGTCACTCTCCGAAATGGCGATACCCTGACAAACAAAGCCGTCGTTAAGACCGGGATTGTTGCATACGTTAGATTCAATGGAATAGTATTCGGAATAGAGAAAGAATTTTGCTACGTTCAAGCCGCCCCAAACAAGAAAGACTATTGCCAAAACGGCTAAAACAATGTAAAGTAAAACCTTTGCGATGATCAATGCTGCCTTTTTCATAAGTACCTCCATCGGTCGATATGACCGAATATGATTATAGCACAAAAAGTGAAAAATGTCAATAGCGGAGGCTAAAGATGACAAAACGTCGAGGCGGAAAACGATTTTAAGCCGAAAAAGCGTGTTTTTTTACAGATATACACTCAAAATGTCGGAAACAATGCACAAAAAGTGCTTGTTAAATAAGTACATTTTATATAAAAATCAAAAAATAGAGCGCTATTTTTTAAAAAAGGTATTGACAAAAAAAGGTCTATATGGTATAATGGAAGTGAAAATGAATAATGTTACATAAAAGCGCTGGTTTCAGTGGTGTATTTACAATTTAATACATCTCATGATACGGGCTTTTTTTGGTTAGGAGGAAAATATGAGAAAAAGGATAATGATTCAGAGTGCAGGCGCATAGGCGCGACCTCACACGCTTATGCGCCGAAAAATGGAAGCAGGATAACCGGGAAAGTGAGGAAATTCACAAATTATTAATACTATAGAAAGGGTGCATAAACATGAAACACAACAAATGGAAAAAATACTTGAGCATTCTTCTTGCTGTGCTTCTTGTGATAACGATAATTCCGATAACAGCAGAAGAATCGTCTGAAGAAGGTGCTTTGGTGCTTCAGACAATAGAGAATCCAAAGCCTTGGAGCCAGGAGTTACTGGCCGGAGATATGACACTTGAGGAGCTGCAGACGGCAGTGCTTTCGGTTGATGACGTACCTGCAATAATCAACCCGGCATGGGTAGCAGAAAAGCAGCACGTAAACAGACTTTACGAGCAAGAGAAGGACGTATACACTATCAAGTTCCAAAACAGGGACGGAAGCAAAACCGAGTACGTATTTTCGCAGCCGGTTAAGACAAGCGGAAGCAACGTAAGTAAAAATACGGATATGAGCACAGCTCAGCTTCAGGCAGCTTCGACCTCCTCGCTCGGAAGAGGCGCTATATCGGTCAATGCGGTTTCGGGCGGAAGCGAGATGGTGTTTGCAAATACGAACATTACAGCAAGATTCGGCAACCGTATGGCAGAGGAGCCGCTCCTCGATTACAATATCGGAGAGGTAGCCCTGTACGTGCTCAGCTCGGATAACATAGCAACTCGTACAGCGGGTACAAAATATGACTTGACGGCCGAGGCGCGGACGTGGGCAGACCCGGACGAGGAAACAAGTGAATACAAGTTTTCAAGGTCGGGTCTCGGTGGCGTTACACGCGGTCAGATCGCGGTGATGAGTATTACAAGCTCACAGTTTGCGGGCGTAAGACTTATTAACGTAGACAACGCGGGATACATGACGTATATGAACGGAGCTATAAGCTATACGTCTACCGCATATGCACAGTACAGTGCATGGCTGTTCGATTATCAGAGCAACGGAACGTACCGTATAATTCCCATGTCAAAACAAAACAATTTCTTGGGTGTATACGACGGTAC
>JAZSLE010000009.1:0-8692 GCA_045535215.1 Eubacteriales bacterium | reverse complement strand
ACGATTCCCGAAAGGCGACCGATCTTCTCGGAAGAGTCGAGTGACATGAAGAAAACTATGACCGCGCTCACGAGCATAAAGAGAACGTCAAACACGTACGATTCCGCGAGCGGTATGGGGGAGATCATTCCTGCCGCCCCGAGTATGAGCACCACGTTGAAAAGGCTTGAGCCTATCGCGTTTCCGAGCGCGATTTCCTGCTCACCCTTTGCAGCCGCGACCATACTCGTTACAAGCTCGGGAAGAGAGGTTCCGATAGCAACGATCGTAAGACCTACGAGTATATCGCTCATTCCGAGCGCCTTTGCAACGTAGCTTGCGGAGTCGACGACAAGATTACCGCCGAATATTATTGCTGCAAGACCGATAGCTATATATATAACGTTTATATACCATTTGCGCAGAGTCTCGGGTGCCTCCTCTACGTTTGCCTTCTTTCCTCTGTATATGAGAAATACCGTGTATGCGATGAAAAGCATAAATAGTATCGCCGCCTCCACTTGCGTCAGTATGAGCGGAGAAAAAACAAACCCGAAGAAAGCAAGGATCAGGTATATTCCTATAAGTATCGGCATATCCAGCTTTTTTACGTCCTTCGTGACACATACGGGAAGGATGAGTGCGCTCGCACCTATTACGACAAGCGTGTTGAAAAGGTTCGATCCTATTATATTACCGAATGAAATGTCGTTCAACCCTTTTATTGAGGAGGTAATGCTTATGCTCAGCTCAGGAGCGCTCGTTCCCATTGAAACGATAGTGAGACCTACTATAATAGAGGGTATCTTTATTGCCTTTGCGATCTGTCCCGAGCCCTCCACGAAAAAGTCGGCGCCCTTTACGAGAAGCACCATACCCACTACAAGCAAAATTAAATTGATTATCATATAGGACCTCCGTTGAATGTTTGAGTTTTTGTAATTAATTTCTGTTTAACTGTTGAAAAAACGATATATGTATGGTATAATAATATGCGATATTAATTGTGAAAGCGAGATTGTGAAATGGTAAGGATCGTAATCGTGCGCCACGGACAGACCGACGGCAACAGACTTAAAGAGCATTCCGGCCACTATGAGCACAAGCTTGACGAGCTTGGCATACGACAAGCGGAGTGTAGTGCAAAATACGTGCTTGAAAACTTTAAGATAGACAGAATATACTCAAGCGACCTTTCGAGAGCGTGCGATACCGCAATGCCCGTAGCAAAGGCGCTTGACCTTGAGATAGAAAAGAGAGCATCCCTTCGCGAGATAGACGTCGGACGCTGGGCAGGTCGCAAGCGCGACGAGATCGACAGGGAAGAACCCGAGCTCCGCGCTCGCTTCAGGGCAGAGCCGTGGAACGTCAGACCGGGTGGAGGAGAGCATTACTCCGAGCTTATGGATCGTGCCGTTTCCGAAATTCACCGCATAGCAGAGGACAACGACGGCAAGACCGTTCTCGTTGCAACGCATTACGGAGTGATCTGGATGCTTTACTGCTACGTTAACGGCATCCCGCTTGAGAAAATGAGAAGCGTTCCGCAGATTACAAACGCCTCTATCTCGGTGCTTGAATACGAAAACGGTAAATTTGAGTTTACTATGTTTGCAAAGGGTGACCATGTGGTCAAGGAATAACTTCAAGGGGACGCATCGCGTCCCCTTTTTTCGCACTTTTGGGATGCGCTTTTTTATTTGCCTATGTGGAATTTGTCGTCCTCTGTAAGGCCGAGAACGTCAACCGCATTTTCAAATATGTTCTTGAGGTAATTGCCGTTAGCGGGGTGGTGGATATCGCTTCCGAAGTAGAACTTACATCCGCATCCCTTAGCTATCTTGAACATACGCTTAACAGTGTCTCCCTCCTCGGCTCTGAACGCAACGTCACCCGACTGAAGCTCGATTCCTACTCCGAGAGCCGCCGCCTTTGTGAAGAGGCGCTCCATATCGTCGGAGGATATCATATTGAGTGTGTTGAGATAGTTCTCACGGGAGGTGGGGTTGAGAAGGCTGCACGCGAGATGCGCGATACCTACCTTGTGGAAGGGAAGGTCCATGTTGAGAAGCGCCTCAAGACGCTGTACCCAAAGCTCTGCTCTGCGCTCGTCCGACGCTGCGTCCTCACGGGAGAGGGTGAAGCCCTTCATGTGAAGGTGTGTCGTCGGAATCAGTATAAAGTCAAAGTCATCGAATCTCGATGCGGGAACACCGATGTTGAAGAACTGGTCCATGTCTGATTCGCATCCGAAGTAGAACTTTACCTTGCCCTCCTCATCCTGCGGAAGAGGAAGAGCCCGGGATATATGGTCAAAGTTCTGCGGCGCATACCAAGCCGATACGCCGGGAACCTCGCTGTCCCAATAATGGTCTGTGATACAAATGCTGCTGAGTCCGCACTCCTTTGCATATTGCAAAATTGCTTCGGGAGTCTGCTTCGGGTCGTTCGAGCAAGCTGAAAGCTGGGAGTGGATGTGGTAGTCGTGATCAAATTTGAATTTCATAATGATCCTCCTTTTTTGTATGTGTTTGCTTTTAGCAAAAAAAACTAAACCGTGATGCGCATTCCATCGAATGCAACCTCTGCGCCTATCTCTGCAGCTATCCTTACGGTCTCGCCGTGAGGCGCGTGAAGAGAGGGAGCAATGTGTGAGAAAATAATTCTTGAATTGGGCCCGATAGCCCTTGTGTTTATGAGAGACGGCAAAAGAAGACGAAGCATCGGAATGCTGTTGTGCGTGCCTGCGCGATGGTCACCGACGTAATCTCCGACGGTGCAATCGAATATCAACGCATCGACCTGCTTCCCTTTGAGAAAATCGTACGTCTCGCAAAGCATCCATCCGCCGTCGCATCCGTAGAAGAGCGAGCGACAGCCTGCGGTGATATAGTAGTGGAGCGGAAACGAGTTCGCGTTGTGATTTGCAGGAAGCGGAACGATCTCCATCTCTCCTGCCGAGAAACTGACGAACGGCTCAACGTAGTGCGTCTCCACACCGTCGATCTCTATAGGCTCTCCTCCCGCGCATATCCACAAGCGAACGGGATCTGTCCTGCCCTTTGCTATAGCACCTACGCTTCTTTTGTCAAAGTGATCTATGTGTCTGTGTGTTATTACTATATCGCTTATGCTTTCATAGGGTATACCCATAATGCGAAGAGAGTCTGCCGTGTGTACTCCGCAATCTATAAGATACCTGCCGTCAATGAGTATGGCAGACGATCTTCTTGCATCCTTATCAAAGCAGTTTGCAAATTCATTCTGAAGCTTTTTGGAAAAATCGTATGCACACGTTCCGAGAAAAGCGATGTCCATTACCGTGCCCTCCCTTAATCCTTCTTTCCTTCGCTCGTCGCGCCGTTAAGCGCGGGTATTATTTGTTCTGTAAGCACGCCGTAGCCCTCAAAGAGCGGCAAGAAGTACCGCAGCGCGAAATAACGCGGTTTTTCTGTTACTCACAAGGCTTACACCTTCCTTTTGAAGTTTCCGAACACCTCGTTTACCTTTTCAAAGCTTGCAAAGGTATCGGGATAGCTCTTCAATATCTTCAGCATCTCGCCTATTTGACGCTTGTTTATTATACAGATGAGCAGATGCTTGTCTTCACCCGAATACATTCCGCGTATCTTTATTCCGGATACGCCGTGCTTTAATCGGGATATAAGCACGCCTGCGAGCTTTTCGGGATCACTCGTTACAATCTCAAACTTGTATCCGTTCTTGATACCGCTGAGACCGTTGTCTACGATAACGTTCGCGATAAAAAGGTTGAGAAGAGTACACATTACGGGCGTTACCTTCATTCCGTATACGAAGAATGCGATGAATACCACGCAGGAATCCATAATAAAGGAAACGTATGCTATGTTCATCTCGGGTCTCGCGTGCTTAATGAGTGCCGCGATGCCGTATGTGCCTCCACTCGCACCGAAGCGCCTGAGCATAAGAGAAAATCCGAATCCGGATATTACGCCGGTCGCAATGCAGGCAAACACTACGTTGTAGTCCTCTCCGTTGTTGAGGAGGGAGTAGGGCATCATGCCGAATATCTCGTACAGATCGGGCATAAACGACTGAACTAGCATATATATGATAAGCATAAAGCCGAGCTTTCTGTTTACTATAGCACTTACGAGGATAAATATCGGCAGATTGAAGGATACCATGAGAACAGACCAGCTTATTCTGTCCGAAAGCAGATGGTGGGTTATCGTCGCAAGGCCTCCCACTCCTCCGGGCGCGAATCCGTTGCTGTTCTGAAAGAAGTGGTACGCTGTTCCGACTATCATTCCGGCAATCACCGCCCACATTATATCAATGATGAAATCTTTCCAAAAAGATCTGTTCATAAGGTTCCCTCCGGGCAATACGTATGCCGATCGCGAAAATATTTACTCTGCTATATAGCGTGCAAGCTCAAGCGCAATGTCAAAGTGACCGGCATCGTGCTGAGTATGCTTTGTCTGTCCCTGCTTCACTCTCGCGTCCCACTTCGGAGCGTCGAGAAGGTCTCCGCTTGTGAAGAAGAAATACGGCTCAAGTCCTCTGAAATCGCACATTGCCTGGATAGCCGCACATTCCATCTCTACCGAAATGCATCCGTCTGCTTTTCTCATCTCGAAATTCTGACGTGTCTCTCTGTGTATCGCGTCGGTGGTCCAGGTCTTTCCTTTTACGTACGGAAGTCCGGCATCCTCCATAAATTCAGCTACCTTGTCCGCGTTTCTCACCGTAACGTAATCTGCCGCGGGTGCGTAGTGATAGGACGTTCCCTCGTCTCTGTACGCCGCAGTGGGGATCATGCATCTTCCCCGCGCTATCTCCTTGTTAAGACAGCCCGCACCACCGAATATTACGTACTTGTCTGTGCTTATGAGCGAGAGAGAGTCCTCGATGTTCGCTACCGTGCCGGGGGCTCCTACGGGAGTCATATATACCGCAAAGGCCCTGTCCTTGTATTCAAACGTGTATACGGGATACGCGCCGTTAGCGGAATAAAGGTCACCGATATGAACACAGCTGTGCATTTCCAATACTGCGCTCAATATTTTGTGTGAAAAGGTAAGAATGCAAACATCCACCTTTTTTGCTTCGGGATTTCTGAACACCTTTATGATTTCTTCGGATACGTTTTCAAATGTGTTTGTTATCATATTTTACCTCTTTTCTGCTCACGTCCCTACGGGAGCTTGTTTTATTATAGCTTACCTTGTAAGCGCATTGTTTTCTTTTCGCTTCTATAACGTCCCTTGTCGCGTTGTATATCGCGAGGTAGTCGTTTGTGAGTACGGTGTCTATTCCCATATTAAGATATTCTCTTGCTTCCTTCGGGTCGTCCGCATAAAAAACGTTGCAGATGATATCGTTTGCGTGAGCAAGGTCTATGCTCTCTTGGTTGAAATACGGCTTGAAGAGCTGTACCTTCTTTGCTCCGAGAGCTATCGCACGCTTGACTATAGACAACGGCTCCTTGTTTCCGTCCCACCCTACGCATACGCATATCTCGGGTGCGTATTCCATGACCTTCTTTATGATTTTGTCGTTCGTTGTCATGAAGTATACGTGCTTTTCGCAGTCGTACCTTCTTATGAGACCGACTATCTCCTCTATCATGGGCTCTTTGAAGTCGTGATCCCATATCTTGACGTGAATGTTCATTATAACGCGTCCCGCAAGCTTTTGCAGTATCTCCTCAAAGGTGGGTATGCGTAATCCCTTGAAGGACTCCCCGTGCTTTACCCCGAAGTCGTACTGTAAAAGCTCCTCGTACGTGTGCTCGTATATCTTACCCGTGCCATCACTTACCCGGTCGAGAGTTGAGTCATGGCAGGAAACGAGAACGCCGTCCTTCGTTGACCAGAGGTCGAATTCTATCTCCTCGGCTCCGAGCGCTACTGCTGCACCAAATGCGGGCATGCTGTTCTCGGGCGCTACCGTGTTAAAGCCTCTGTGAGCGCAAAGTCGCGGATATTTCATAACGTGGTCGAATTTTACGACCGATGCTCCACCGTTGCGGTAAAGCCACGGGCGTCTGCCCTCTTCTATGTATTCGTAGTGTGATTTGAGACTGCCTTGATGTCCCGCAGGCTTGTAATACTTGTTTTTGGGGTCTATCTCGCATACTCCAAGTCCTACGCGGCTCTCCATGTTGAGAAGCATCTCGCCTCGGGGAGAGACCACCATACTGCATCCGCAAAGCTTACTGTCCTCAGCGAGAGAGACGGATGCGCGGATAAGATGGGCGTTTGTGTTGTAGCAGAGGAAACGGTTTATTATGCCGAGCGCCTCATGAGTATCGGTGCGTTGAAGCGAGCATCCGATGATAACGTCAACGTTCTCGCGCGCGATCCTTGCGAAGTTTTCATAGAAGTAAAAGTCGTAGCAGGTCAAAAATGCGAATCTTATGCCCTCAAGCTCTATAACGTAGGGAGCGGCTATCTCATAGCTGTAATCAACGTCAAGCTCGTGACCGCCCTCGGCATCCGTCTTTACCTCACTCGGGGCGGGATGTGCCTTGAAATATCTTCCGACGATACGGCCCTCTCTGTCGATCGCGTGAGTGGTGTTTCGTGCGCCGCCTTCGGTGGTGTACGCCGCGTTTACGAACACAAGCGAGTTACAGCGCTTTGCCGTTTCGCACGCCTTTTCCAAAAGTATTGAATTGTATTTTTCAACGGCGTCGTAAAAGCCGCCCTTGCCCTTTACGTCCGCAGGTGCGTCACTGTATTCGGGCAAAACGATGAGATCCATGCTCTCGTCGCATTTCTCCATCAGAGAAATAAGCTCATTGAAGCAGGAATGTACGTCGCAAGGGTCAAAAGAGTAATGCGGTTGTATTACACAAATTTTCATATCGAGTCCTCCGAAATTTTCTGTCGGGTTATATGTTTCTGTCTATTATCTTGAATCCGTTTTTGCTGAGCAGCCAGTGAGCGTCGTCAAGCAGCTGATAGTCGTACTTGATAACATCGGTATCCTCCTCCGACTTGTTATCGCGAAGCGCGACCATCCTTCTGAATTCCAACAAGCCGTCAAACGTCGTAAGGTTTCCGTGCTTTCTGAGACAGTAGTCCTTGCCGTTATTTTCGGTGTCCTCCATTATCTCTTCTCTGCTTGCGGGAACAAATCCCTTGCTGAGCATAAACGAATTCCAACGGAGATGCTCGTGGATAGCCATTGTTTTTCTGCGGGACTCCGCAAAATCGATGCCGTATTTGACTATCTTCTTACCGTTTGCCGTAATGTTCTTCTCATATTTGGGAAGGTCATCCTTCGCGTAGCGATCAAGATAAGCATCGTTGTCCATTGCACTTGCCTCGTTCTCGTCGCAGGGAATGTAGTCAAGACCCATCAGATGAAGCTTTGCACGCAGGCTGAGACAGGCGTAAACGTTTGATTCTCTTTCAAACTGTGTCTTCTTTATGTACCAATCACGGTCTGCATTGTCATATATCTTCTTGATGTCGGGAGAGAATTTCGCCTTGCCCTCAAGCTTATATATTCTGTTTCGCATCATAGCCATGCTCGTCATGATGTGATCGTCTATCTTCTGAATGCTGTATACCGTGTTCTTTTCGTCACCGATCATAAAGCAGTCGTTGCGCTTGAATATCTCAAACGCTCTGTTTCCTCTTCTTACGTTTACGAAAACGTACGTGTCGTCAAGCGCCCATTCCTGCTTCTTTTCGAGCAGCTTCTGCGCCATATCTATGTTTTCAAGGTCGGTTCCGAATGCGATTATGATATAATTGAATTTCTTTTTACCCGAAAGCGCTTCCTTAACGCTTTGGTAGAATTCGGGAGCGTTCACGTCAAATCTGCTGTGATGATGAACGTCCGCGGGAAGCTCGGGAAGGGGCAGATAAGAGGAAGCATTGGTCTCCATGCTATTGAATTCGTTTTTGAATCGGAAGTAGCCGTGATTCAGATTCTTGTTGCTTTCGGTCTGAAGCTTATCGAAGACGTGGTAATGCACCTGCTTTATAGCGACCTTTCCGTCCCTACGCGTCATGAACTGGTTGTTCGCTACCGACGTAAGAAAAATCTGTCTGCTCGTCTTTCCGAATCCGATCATAGCAACGTTGACATCCACGCCGTCCTTGAGCAGAGATGTCTCGTAATCTATCTGCTCGCTTGTCATAAACTGTGTGAGCGGGAATCTGTTTATAAAGTCCATCGCTACCTGTCTGTACTTGTTTACGTAGCGCACGCATCCGTTTGAAGCTCCGACGATGCCGTCGTATATGGTCTCGTACGCAGGTATGCCGAAAACGTATACTCTGATGCGCGAGAGAAGGTCGGATATAACAGACGGATCCTTGCCGCTTAAATGCTCGTGAGTGAATTCAACGATCTTGTGGCAAAGAGAGATGTTCTTGTCGTCGTCTTTAGTATTTATAATGATGATGCAGGACCTGTTTTTTTTGGATAAGCAGCAGGAGATAAGCTCAAAGCAGACCTTTTCGATGCCGTTTGTAAACTCGCCCTTTCGCGAGTCGTACGACGTAAAGCTCTTTGAAAGGAACCTTATCTTCTTTAAGTAAAGCGCTTCCTTATCCTTGTCGGAAAGGTCGTCGGTAAGTATAGCCACGCGCTTGTCTTCTGAAGAATATATGTCAAGATTTGCATCGTTGTTGCCGACGATAAGCAGTCTTTCCTTCCTTGTGAAGCGCCAATATATACTCTGGAAGAACAAGTCGGAGGCCAAGCG
>JAZSLE010000071.1:0-6841 GCA_045535215.1 Eubacteriales bacterium | reverse complement strand
GATGATATACAAGGCTAACGCCTTGATTTATTTGCGAAAGTGTGATATAATATACTCACTGGTAAATAAAATTTGTTGGAGGGGATTTATGTTAGCTTTAAAAATAATTGCCGTTATCTTAGGTTTTGCCTTTACCTTGTTCGGTTGCTTCATCTTCTTCAAGAAAAAATATTCTCTCATCAACGCTTTCAAGGAAGATTTTCAAGCCGGGCGGAAGGATGAGAACTATGCGCGACGAATAGGAATAATAGAGTTTATAGTTGGAATCGTTCTTCTGATCATAGCAGTTATTCTAATTATATTTGGCTGACAAATTCCAATTTGAATAGCAGGTTTTTTTGAGATGTTAAAGCGGTACAAATATTACATACGATTAAAACATACTGTAACGGGCTTTTGTTTTTACAAGAGCCCATTTTTTAACGCCAGTTAACGACTATAATTTTTTGAGAGAATATGCGATTTTATTATTGCTTTTCAAGACCTTTTGTGCTATAATAATAGCATCATTAAAAGGGAGAAACCGAAATGAAAAAGTTTGAAGGCATACTTATATGCACTGACCTTGATGGCACTCTTGTATCAAGAGGTGTGATCTCAAAGGAAAACCTTGATGCGATAGAATACTTTAAATCCGAGGGTGGAGCTTTTACGTTCATCACGGGACGAGTACCGACAACTTCTACTCATCTTGCGGCTACCATAAAGCCGAACGTTCCCGTAGGATGCATCAACGGTGGTGGACTTTATGATTTTTCACAAAACAAATATTTGTGGCACGCAGAGCTTTCAAGGAAAGCTTTGGATGTATTGGAGTATATTGATAAGAACACCGAGAACATCGGTTTTCAGGTAAATACACCCGACAAGATCTATTTTTGCCGAGAGGATCCGGTAATGCAATCGTTCAGACGCGGTACGGGTGTTCCCGATCTTCGCAAACACTACAGAGATATTGACGAGATTCTCGTAAAGATAGTATTCGGATCGGTACGCGGGGAAAGCATTCCAAAAATCAGACAGCTTTTTGAGGAGCATCCCTTCTCATCCGAATTTGATTTTGTCAGATCCGAGGAGCCGTTATGCGAGATACTTCCGAAGGGGACGAACAAGGGATTGGGGCTTTTAAAGCTTACGGAGATACTCGGAATAGATCCTCGCAGAACAGTGGCTATCGGTGACTATGACAACGACATTGCGATGATAAAGACAGCAGGCGTTGGAATTGCAGTAGCTAACGCATCTCCTGCGGCAAAGGAGGCGGCGGACATCATCACAGTGTCGAATCACGAGCACGCGATAGCGCGTATCATATCGGAAATAGAAAGCGGAGCTATCACAGTTTAAAGGAGAATTACATATGGGAAGCAATATGTTTGGAATGTTTATACACTGGGGTATATACTCGGTTACGGAGCTTCAGGAACAGGCGTTTGTAAGATACGATATGCCGCGAGAAGAATATGAATCCCTCAAGGATCGCTTTGATCCCTATATGTACGATCCCGAGGAATGGGTGCTTTTGGCAAAATCACTCGGAATGAAATACATATGCTTTACTACGAAGCATCATGACGGATTTTGTATGTGGGACACGAAATACACCGATTACAGCATTATGCACACGCCGTACGGAAAGGACGTTCTCAGGATTCTTTCGGATGCGTGTCAAAAGCACGGAATGAAGCTTTCCTTGTATTATTCAAATCCGGACTGGCATCACTATTACGGATACAATCCGAATTCGTCACATCAGTGGCGTTCGGTGCAGCGCGAGGACATAAACACCGAGGAATACCGTCAGTACATAAAGGACCAGATAACCGAGCTTCTGACGGGATACGGTCCTATATATACTCTCTTTTGGGATATTCCTCCGAAGATAGAGGACAAGAGCATAAACGAGCTTGTGCGCTCGCTTCAGCCCAATATTATAATAAACGACAGAGGCTTTGACACGGGTGACTTCTCTACCCCGGAGCGCGAATATTCGGCGGACAACGATATGAGATTTACGCGAATGACCGAGGCGTGCAACTCTGTAGATATGCAGAGTTGGGGATACAGAAGCGATACGGATTTCTACTCTATAAGGCATCTTACAAAATCAATAGACAAGATAATGGCTATGGGCGGAAGCTATCTCCTGAACATAGGTCCTACGCCACTCGGCACACTTGATCCCGTACACGCAAGCAGACTCAAGAAGGTCGGCGATTGGTACAACCGAATGGAAGGCTGTCTTGAGGGACACGAGGCGGACGATTTTGATTACAAAGTATTCAGAAGCGGAAGCTATATAGCAAACAAAAAAGGCAACAAGACGTATTTTCACTTTTACGAGGGCACGCGCGGAGATGCGGTATACGTAAAGCACTTCCCCTCCGAGCCTAAGAGGGTGCGTCTTTTGAATACGGGCGAGGAGCTTCCATTTGCATGTGAAAGGCTTCCCGAATTTTTCAACGGAAAGACAGGCGTAGCAGAGCATATCTTCCTTCACATAAGAGGTATACCGGCGGACGATCTTACGGGGGAGCCTACGGTAATCGAGGTGGAGTGGTAATTATGTTGATACGAAAAGCAGAAGTAAGGGATATCCCTCGTATAAACGATCTTCTCTATCAGGTTGCAAGGATACATCACAACGGACGTCCCGATATCTTCAAGGACGGCGGAAAAAAGTATACCGACAATGAGCTTGAGGGAATATTGGCTGACGATGAGACGCCGGTATTCGTTGCGGAGAAGGACGGATACGTATGCGGATATATTTTCTGCATATATGAGTATACAAAGGGATCAGACCTTCTTTGCGATATGAAAACGATGTACATTGACGACCTATGCACAGATGAAAAATACCGAGGTATGCACGTAGGCTCCGAGCTCTACGAATATGCAACGGCTGTGGCAAAGGAAAGCGGATGCTACAGAATAACTCTGAACGTTTGGTCGTTTAACGAAAGTGCAGAGAAATTCTACCAAAGGAAGGGACTTTCTCCGCTCAAGACGGTCATGGAATACGTTTTATAATTTAATGAGACCGCTATAAAGAATTGCATCGCCGAAAGAAAGATCAACTTATAACACGCAAGTAAAGGACGGCTTTATGCTGTCCTTTTCACTCGTTTTCGGGCACGTATACCGAATATCACGGCAATGTATAAAAATATAACAAATAAAAAGTAATGCATATACGAAGCTTTTTTTATTTTAACGAAAGATTTGTACTTGACATTCTATGAGGAATGTGGTATAATATTATATAATGAATTTATCGGTTCGGGGCAGATGGTCGGATCGGGAATGATCGTAACGTAATGGTTAAAAAAGCAACGAGTCAATGGCTCGGGCTTTGTTGTGCATATTTACGGATGATCTTCGCCTTTTGTTGCGCCTATTTCGTCGAATCGGTCGCTTTTGTGAGGTAAGTAAAATGATGTTTAAAGATACTTCTGCATCCTACAATTCAATGCCCTACTTCTCATACATCAGTGACGACGTATCTATGCAGTCAGATATTCATTCCTATTTTTCGATAGAAGATATTTCCATTTTTAAAAATTGTATTGTTCTGCCCGGTCTTGTTGATGTTCATGTTCATCTCAGAGAGCCGGGTTTTTCTTATAAGGAGACTATTAAGACAGGTACAATGGCTGCCGCACACGGAGGATACACCGCTGTTTGCTCTATGCCAAACCTCAACCCCGTACCCGATTGCTTCGATGCTCTCAAGCAACAGCTTGACATAATAGAGCGCGATGCAGTGATAAACGTATATCCCTACGGAACCATCACGAAAAAGCAGCTCGGTGAGGAGCTTTCGGAAATGGACGAGCTGAGCGATCACGTCATAGGCTTTTCGGATGACGGAAAGGGAGTTCAGGGAAACGATATGATGAGAGCCGCAATGCTTAAGGCAAAGGCACTCGGTAAGATAATAGTTGCACACTGCGAGGACAATTCCCTTCTCTTCGGAGGGTATATTCACAAGGGACGCTATGCAAAGGAGCACGGTCACAGAGGAATCTGCTCCGAAAGTGAATGGAAACAGATAGAGCGCGACCTTGAGCTTGTACGCGAGACCGGATGCGCATATCACGTATGCCACATTTCAACCAAGGAAAGCGTTGAGCTGATAAGGAAGGCAAAGGCCGAAGGACTTGACGTTACGTGTGAAACCTGCCCGCATTACCTTGTGCTTTGCGACGATGACCTCAAGGAATCGGGAAACTTCAAGATGAATCCTCCGCTCAGAAGCAGCGACGACCGGGCGGCACTGATAGAGGGCATCAAGGACGGCACGATAGATATGATAGTTACAGACCACGCGCCGCACTCGGTAGAGGAAAAGTCAAGGGGACTTGAAAAGAGCGCGATGGGCGTCGTAGGTATAGAAACGGCATTCCCCGTTATATACACGCACCTCGTTAAGACGGGTGTGATAACGATGGAAAAGGCGGTAGAGCTTATGTCCTTGAACGCAAGGAAGAGATTCGGCATTCCGCTTGATCCCGGTGACCTTACGGTAATAGACCTTAATGAAAAATTCACGGTAGACGCTGACAGCTTCCTCTCAAAGGGAAGAAGCACACCGTTCGAAGGCGTTGAGCTGTACGGAAAGATAAAAATGACTCTTGTGGGAGGTAATATAGTATGGAAAGAAAAATGAACAGAAAATTGGTGCTTGAAAACGGAAAGGAATATTACGGATACGGCTTCGGCTCAAACGAAGACAAGGTATGCGAGCTGATATTCAACACGTCTATGGCAGGATATCAGGAGATCATTTCGGATCCAGGATATACGGATAATATGATCGTTATGACCTATCCCCTTATCGGTAACTACGGTATGGCAGACGAGGATTTTGAGTCGAGAACACCCACATGCGGCGGTCTTGTAGTTCGTGAGTATAACGACATTCCCTCAAACTTCCGTTCGGTAAAAACTCTTGCCGAGACTATGGAGGAATACGGTATGCCCGGCATCTCCGGTGTTGACACGAGGACGATCGCAAGAGGTCTTCGCGACAACGGATCTTGCAAGGCTATGATAACCTCCGCGGACACTCCCACGGAAGAGGCTGTAAGAATAATAAAGGAAACCGAGATACCCACCAATCTCGTTGAGAAGGTCGCGTCAAAGAAGCGTTGGTACGCGCGTACCGCAAATGCGAAATACAACGTTGTTGCTATAGACTGCGGAATAAAGCTCAGTCTTATAAAGGCGCTTAAGAAGGCAGACTGCAATATAACGGTGCTTCCCTACAATACAACGAGCGAGATGATAAGAAGCATAAAGCCGGACGGAATCATAATCTCCGACGGCCCCGGCTCTCCCGAAAACGTTCCTTCAGTCGTTGAGATCATAAAGGACATCAAGGGCGAATACCCTATATTCGGCGTAGGTCTCGGACATCAGCTCATCGCTTTGGCTTACGGAGCAAAGATATACAAGATGAAACACGGACATCACGGATGTAATCATCCGATAAAGGATCTTGCAAACGGAACGATATCCACACGTGCGCAGAGTCACAGCTACGCAGTAGACTATGACAGCGTAAACGAAACGGCACTTTCGGTTTCTCACGTGGATATTATAGATAACACGGTCATGGGACTTGTTTGCAAGGAAGAAAACGTATTCTCGGCACAGTACGATCCGGATTCCCTTTCCGGACCTGCGGGAAGCGTTGACGACTATCAGAAGTTTGTAAATCTTATGAAGGAGGCGAAGTAATATGCCGAAGAGAACTGACCTTAAAAAGATATTGGTAATCGGTTCGGGCCCTATAGTTATCGGTCAGGCTGCAGAATTTGACTACGCAGGAACGCAGGCATGCATTGCTTTGCGCGAAGAGGGATACGAGGTTGTTTTGTGCAATTCAAACCCCGCTACTATAATGACAGACACAACCATCGCGGACAAGATATATATGGAGCCGCTTACTCTTGAGTACATAGCTAAGATATTGAGATTCGAAAGACCGGATGCCATTGTTCCCGGAATCGGCGGACAGACCGGACTTAACCTCGCTATGCAGCTTGAAAAGAAGGGTATCCTTCGTGAGTGCCAGGTAGAGCTTCTCGGTACGAGCAGCGAAAGCATCGAGCGCGCTGAGGACCGTGAAGGCTTCAAGAAGCTCTGCGAGGAGCTCGGCGAGCCTGTTCTTCCCTCGATAATCGCACACACCGTTAAGGAAGGACTCGCAGCTGCAGAGGAGATCGGATATCCCGTAGTTCTCCGTCCCGCATTCACGCTCGGCGGAACAGGCGGTGGATTCGCGGACAACGCTGATGAATGCCGCGAGCTTCTTAAGAACGGACTTGCTCTCTCTCCCGTTTGCGAGGTTCTTGTTGAAAAGAGCATAAAGGGATACAAGGAGATCGAGTACGAGGTAATGAGAGACGCCAACGACACGGCGATTGCTATATGCAATATGGAAAACGTTGACCCCGTAGGAATCCACACAGGTGACTCCATAGTTGTTTGCCCCTGCCAGACTCTCACAAGCAAAGAGAGCCAGATGCTCAAGGAAAGCGCTCTCAAGATAATTCGTGCACTTAAGGTAGAAGGCGGATGCAACGTTCAGTTTGCACTTGATCCTCACTCCTTCCAGTACTATCTCATAGAGGTAAACCCGAGAGTTTCACGCTCCTCGGCTCTTGCTTCCAAGGCATCCGGCTTCCCCATCGCAAGAGTTACCGCAAAGATTGCAGTCGGTATGACTCTCGACGAGATTGAGGTTTCAGGCGCACCCGCTATAAACGAGCCTCGCCTCGACTACATCGTGGCAAAGTTCCCGAGATTCCCCTTTGACAAATTCACGTCAGTA
>JAZSLE010000128.1:0-4044 GCA_045535215.1 Eubacteriales bacterium | reverse complement strand
CCGACCGCCTTATATTTAAAGCTTGAATGCTACGTTTATTTCTTCGATTTCCTCGTCGCTTATTCTTATTATATCACATCCGTAAGAAGCGGTCTTGCAGATAGATTCTGCACCGTACTCCATTACTTCCATTCTGTCATATGCGTTTATAGGCGAGTTTCCGCAAACGATAGCACACTCATTCTCAACGATAGCTATGGGGTCCTTCATAGTAAGTGCGGATGTAACCTTGTCGGAATCGCTTGCAAGATCGTTGACAGTGAACCTTGAAACGTTCTTAAGGCATATATAGCTCTCGGGAATAAGTCTTGAGTCAAACTCCGCTTCCGTGCAGGCAAACGACATTATGTAAGGAGCAACGCTGAAGGTTACTGCCGCAACGTCAGCCTGCTTTGCGAAGATCTTTTCTGCAAGATAAGCATACTGAGAGGGTGTCTTTCCTGCCTCACAGCATCCGTCCTTAACGTATACGATATCGTTCGGAGTAAGCTTGAGAAGATCCTCGTCAGCGGGGGTTATAAGCATACCGCCGTCAGAAAGTCTGGCGGCAAAGGTTCCGCCGATGGCAGTAAAGAGCTGATGCTCATAGCTGCGCGCGGAAAGTTTGCAAAGCTCTTCCCTCTTGTCTATCTCCTCGTTCGTAAGATCTCTTACGGGGCATATAGACGCCTCGTATTCCTTCTTGTTAAGAGTAACGTCTCCCCTTGAGCGGATAGGCTTCTTGAGCATTGATGCACCTATTCCCGTTCTTGCTGCGAAATCAAGAGCCTCAAACATTGCAAATGCGAGATCGAGAGATTTTGCACCTATAACAACGCCGTGGTTTTCAAGAACTACGGTATCGTATCCCTTGCGAAATTCGGTTGCGATGCATTCACCGAGCTTTTCGCTTCCGGGGAGTGCATATTCTGCGATACCCATCGTTCCGAAGAGGTCGGAAAGTCCGGGATAAATGTCAAGAGCAGGTATCTTTCTCATAAGGCTGTACGCAACAAGCGTAGGCGGATGTGCGTGAAGCACTGCCTTAAGATCGGGTCTTGAACGAAGAACTGCGAGATGGAAGGGATATTCACTGGAGGGCTTGTGAGGACCCACGATAGTTCCGTCTTTCTTTACACACATGATGTCCTTACGCGTGAGATTGCCCTTATCGATAGATCCGGGGCTTATCCACATGTTGCCCTCGTCATCCATTATGGAAAGGTTTCCTCCGCTGGTAGTCGTGAGTCTGTGATTATAGAGTCTGTTCATCACATCCACGATGATATCAGCCGGATGTCTTACATTTTTTTTCATATATGCCTCCTGTTTTTTATTGACTTATTGATGAATTTGTGATATAATTTTACTCGGTACAATATGTAATGATCGGAGATGACCGCATTGAACAGTAATGTAAAAGAAAAGCTTCCTCAGGACACGGACTGCAGCAGCTGTGTATATTACGACTATGATGAGGATTACGGCGACTACGTATGCAACCTGTCTCTTGACGAGGATGAATTCGTGCGCCTCACCGCATACGGCTCAAAAAAGAGCACCCGGTGTCCCTATTACCGTCTGTACGACGAATACAAATCGGTAAGAAAGCAAAACTGATCATTTTTCAACCGTAATCGTAAAGGTGTTGCCGTCGGTATCAAATATTACCGTTCCGGAGACGTCAGTTCTATAAAGCTTTCCGGCATCCGAAAGACCATCAAGAAGAGATATTATCTCTCTGTGAGGATGTCCGTAATCGTTGTTCTTTCCGCAACTTATAACCGCGTATTCTGGTGATACCGCATCAAAAAAGCTTCCTGTAGTAGAGGTAGTGGAGCCGTGATGACCCACCTTAAGGACGTCGCACCTGAGAAGAGATCTCGGTATATTCTTGAGCATCTCGTTTTCGGATATCTTTTCGGCGTCTCCCGTAAGAAGAACAGACGAATTGCCCATCTCCGCACGTATTACGACACTGTAATCGTTATATCCCTCGTAGGTTACTCCGTTAGGTGCAAGGAGTGTCATTTTCAACTCTCCGAGCGTGTAGGTGTCAAGCGCCTTTGATATTATAGCCTCACACTTCTCCTTCTCAATCAGACCAAGCACCTTCAGATACATGTTAGTGCTGCAATCGGTTTCGGGAAGTATAACGCGCTTTACGTCAAATTTTTCAAGAATAGCGTCTGCACCGCCAATGTGGTCGGAATGCGGATGCGTAAGAACAAGATATTCGATATCGTCGACACCGACAGACTCAAGATATCTTACAAGCTCATCCTCAGACGCGGACGGACCTGCATCTATAAGCACGTCTCCCGCGTTTGTTTTTATGAGTATCGAGTCACCTTGACCGACGTCTATAAAGTAGAAGCGAGCGCTTCCGTCTCCGACGTATACCTCCTCGGGCGCTCCGTCACCAAAGAGAAATTCCGCTTGCTCGGGGAAGAACAGAAAGAGGACCGCCACCGCTATAACGACGGCAAGAACTATAAATAAAGCGCTTTTATTCTTCAGAAGCTTCTTGGTCGCGGCGACGTTTCGTTTAGTAACGTACTTTTTCTTTGCCATATCACTCACCATCGCTGCAGGGCGCCGCAAAAGCGTCCTCCATATCTTCTGCGGTATACTTATAAAGCTTGTCACAGAACTTACATTCAACGGTAAGATAATCACAGCCGTTATCAAGCTTCTGTTCCTCAAACAGTCTTTGAAGCTCGCTCTTGCCCAATGAGGCAAGGGCTTTTTTCGTTCTTTCACCGTTGCACGTGCATTTGTAGGATACCTCGTACTCGTCAAAGATGTCGAACTCAATATCTCTGAATGCTACCGCAAGTATCTCCTCGTTAGTCATTCCCGCGTCTACCATCGCAGATATATTCGAAAGGTCGGAAGCGTTTCTCTCTATAAGATCGACCGTTCCGTCATCCGCAAACGGAAGGAGCTGAACGATTATTCCGCCAGCCGCCTTGCAGGAAAGATCAACGTCAACAAGAACTCCGAGAGCACAAAGCGTAGGCACCTGCTCGCTCTTTGCAAAGTAATTCGCAATATCGATCGCGACCTCACCGCTTACAAGCTCTACAGATCCGACGGACGGCTCGTTTTCGCCCTCATCCTTTATTATATTCAACGTTCCGCCACCGACTATGCCTCCGACGTCAAGCTTTCCGTCAGCCCGAAGAGGTCTGTCAGCGGCAGGGTTGTGTATATATCCTCTTACGTTTCCGAGATAGTCCGAGACAGCAACGACTCTGCCTGCCTCTCCCTCGGAATTTATAGCGACCGTTACAGTATCATTCTCCTCACTGAAGCTGCTGCCGAGCATAGAGCATGCGGAAAGCAATCTTCCGAGCAATGCAGTCGCCGTAGGTGCGGTCCTGTGTATTCTGACCGCTTCGTTTACTATATCTGTGGAATTCACAACAAAGGCTCTCGCACTTCCATCGCGAGTCATCGCTCTAAGTATTTTTCCCATTGTTCCTCCTCGCCGATCTTCGGCGCATCAAATTATTATCAATCGCTCCACTCTTTTTGATATCTCGGAAAAACAATTTTCCGAGAACTGATCTCTTGAAAGATGAAGAGCGGAATACTCCGAAAAGGCAACACCGTCGCCCGCTTCGGATATATCTCTATATACCGTCGCCTTTTCAAGCAGGGATGAGAGCATCTCGACATCCTCCTTACGGCAGAATGACGGCTGTATCCTTCTTTTCATAACAGACATCACGTCACCGGTACTGCGATCAACGTCGATAGTCCTTTGCGGAAGCACCTGCGCGATGAAGAGAAGAAGCGCGGCGTTTTTGACCGTATCGTTCTTATCTCTGTTGTTGTAGCGTCTCTTTTTCTCCTCAAAATATTCCCTTTGCTTCGTAGGTGTGAGCATTGAGAACTCAAACGCGTATACCGAAAACATTTCATATACCTCGTTTGAAAAGCTTTTGAGACCGTTAAAAAGATAATACTGAAAATCGTTTTCGCATATTATTACCGCATTCACGTGCGGATAGGTCAATGCGGCAAAGGCCACTCTACCGCTTCCCGGAAGTCGGAGGC
>JAZSLE010000035.1:0-4381 GCA_045535215.1 Eubacteriales bacterium | reverse complement strand
TATCAAGAAATGCGGAGAGCCACTCACTGTCTCCGGCCTGCTTTTCAAGCTCGGCTATGCGGTCCTCGTAGTCCTTTAGCGTATCCTTCAGCTTGCGGTTTTCCTCGCGGAGATCGTTGACGGTAGAAAAATAGTTTCCGTATCCTGCCGCCGCCTCGCAGAACGAGTTTACCACACTTCTTACCGGAGTCAGCGCAGCATTGAAAATATTTTTGAGCACGTACATATTACCCGTAATGGCGAATATTGACGGCACAAGCACCAATACTATCGCAACTGCGAGCAAAATGCAGAAAAATCTTGTCTTAAAGAAGCTCATCCATTCACCTTTCCGACTTCGTTTCCTCTTATCTTTTCGTAAATCTTTTCTATAAGGGACAGACTCTTCAATGCTTCGTCAAGGCATATAGCGGGCGCTCTGTCCTCAAGAACAGCCTTCGCCATATCGTCTATTATAACGCCGTGACCGCAACGCACTCCGCCGTGCTTATCTGCGGCAAAGAGATTTCCCATTGAGTACGTGTCGAGAAGCTCCTCTTCTTCAACGCCGTCGGGATCATCCATAAGACGCCATCTCTTGAGCTTATCTCCGTCGACCTCTATGCTTCCCTTCGTACCATATATACCGATTTCGGTAGAGAGTCCGTCGTATGCACAGGTAGTGGACACAAACGTAGCCATGCTTCCGTTCTTGAACTTTATTACGGTTGCCGTAGCGTCCTCCGCTTCTATATTGTGTCCGTAAACACCGCCGGCGGAGCTTACCTCCTCGACCTCACTGCCCATAAGCTTGAGCATAAGGTCTACCGTATGAATGGACTGATTCATAAGAGAACCGCCGCCGTCCTTATCCCACGTACCTCTCCAGCCGCCGTTGTTGTCGTAGTAGCTCTGCTTTCTGAACCACTTAACGGCGAACGTTCCGAGGTATATATTTCCGAGTCTTCCGGAGGAAATAGCATCGAATATGGGATACATCGTGTAGTTGTATCTGTTCTGGAATACGAATCCGAGCTTTTTACCGGACGCCTTCTCGTGCTCCCGCATCTTCAACGCCTCAAATGTGTTTATATCTGCAGGCTTTTCAACAAGGCAATGCTTACCCGCATCGAGTACACGACAAGCGTATTCCGAGTGCATATACGTGGGAAGGCAGATGCACACAACGTCTACTCTCTCGTCTGCAAGGCACACGGATATATCATCGCAGGTGGGTACGTTAGGATATCTCTCCGAAAATCTTTCACGCCTTTTTTCATCTATGTCACAACCCCAAAGGAGCTCTGCGGACGGAGACGTGGTTATTGCCTCGGCGTGAGCCAATCCGATGCCGAGACCTACTACCGCAAAGCGGACCTTTTTCGTCAATATTTCATTCATAACAGTGATTCCTTTCGTTTTGCAGTTTTTATTTGATATATGCAACTCTGTCGTTTGATGAGTAGTCCTTATAAACGGTGCATTCCGCATTATGCTCCTTAGCGAGAAGAGCTATCTCCTCGCCCTGATCATAGCCGATCTCAAATATAACGTCGCATTTGCCGCGTGCTTCAAGTATTCTGCGGTAAAATAGCATTCCGTCGTTTCCTCCGTCAAGGGCGGTCACTGGCTCGTGAGTCAACAATTCGCCAAGCGTCGGTATGACGTCGGTGCGAATATACGGAGGGTTTGAAAGTATAACGTCGCAGTCGGATATAACACGCATAAGCACGTCCGCATCTCCCAAAACGTCGCATCTTACGACGTCAAGTCTGTCCGCGACTCCGTTTTGCTCGGCGTTTTTCGCGGTGAGAGAAAGAGGCACGTCATAGAGATCGACAGCTACTGCGGTAAGATCGGGGCGTTTTTTCAGAACGGATACCGCGATACATCCGCTTCCGGAGCAGATATCCGCGATCCTTACGCCCTTCGGAATAAGAGATATTGCCTTTTCAACGAGGATCTCGGTATCGGAACGGGGAATGAGACATCCCTCGCAAACCTTAAACGGAAGCCCGAAGAACTCCCACTCGCCGAGAATATATTGAAGCGGTCTTCCCGCTATACGCTCGTTTACAGCTTCGTCAAGAGCATAGTCGGTCGAAGCGTCGGCCATACCCGAAAGAAGACTACCTCTGTCCGCACCGCAAAAATGCTCGCATAAAAGCGCCGACTCCCATACGGGATTGCCGATCCCGGCATTTTTAAACGCGCTTACGATATCCGAAAATCTCACGTTCCCTCCACACAATAAATTACACTTAATTTATTATATCACTTTTCCCACCGTTCGTCAAGATGCTTTTGCCTATTTTTATGCTTACAGGCGAAAACAGAGGTCAATACGCTGAAAGTTGTGATAGTCACAATTTTTTAACAAAATAATTTCTTCATTTCTATTGCATTTTTCAAAAAAAGTGGTATACTTATAGTAATAAATTTTTTATACGGAGGATGTTACTATGTTTAAGAACCTTTTCCATAAGCAGGAAGAGCCGAAGGTTAACTACGGCAAGATCGTTGCTATTTGCGTAGGTGTTGTTCTTGCTCTCGCAGGAATTGCATTTGCTGTTGTAAAATATCTTGAGAAGAAGAAGTACGATGAGTACCTCGAAGAGCTTTGCGACTGCGATTGCGATTGCGACTGCGACTGCTGCGACGAGGAAGACTGCGACTGCTGCGATTGCTGCGACGAGGACGTAGTTGAAGTAGAAACAACTGAGGAAGCTGAAGGCTAATTAAAAGCTCAATATATCGACGGGGTTACCTTTGTTTTAAGGCTGCCCCGTTTGATTTTACTTTATTACTTTTCAAGCGATATAAACTGATAAAAAACGGAGATCACCAAATGTACAAGAACGTTATTTTTGACTTTTCGGACACACTTTACAAATTCACCGCGATTGATCATCTTGCAGATCAGATAGGGGATTATGACCGTGCATGCCGCATTCATCGAAAGCTGTTTGCATACCCTTTGTGGGAACAGGTCGACTACGGTCTTCTCTCCCGCGAGGAGCATAAAAGAATGATACTCCCCGAGCTCGACGAAGAGGACAGAAGCATAGCCTCAGAATATCTTGACCACTGGCCGGAGTATTACACCGACATGGACGGAATGCCCGAGCTTATCGCACATCTGAAGAGCAGAGGAATAAAAATGTACATCCTTTCAAACTACTGTGATGCGTTTGAGGAGATATACGCTCGCTACGATATGCTCCGCTCGCTTGACGGAAGGCTCATTTCCTATGAGGCGGGAATGGGTAAGGCAAGTCCCGAATTTTTCCAAATGCTTTTGGATAAATACGATATTCTTCCCGAGACATGCATCTTTTTTGACGATTATCCCGAAAATACGGTGACCGCGCGCGCCCTCGGTATAGAGAGCCACGTGTTTACCGACGCACAGTCCGCAAGAGTTATTCTCGGTCTTTGACGGTATGTTATACAATACGAAGCACATCGTTATTCGGTGTGCTTTTTCTTTCCTCACTCGGAAAACATTACTGATATAATAAACGCAATGTTAATTCTTTCGCGTCCTTATGTAAACTTTAAAAATACCCTCTTTACTTTACGCGCGCGATATAGTATAATATATGTTGCGCTGTGAGTCCGTCACGGCGACAACGCTTGTTTAAAAAAATTATTAATAATATAACAGGAGGTTCACATCCAATGGCAGTGATAAACAGAAAAAAATTATCCATGGATGGCAACACCGCTGCCGCTCACGTAAGCTACGCGTTTACAGAAGTTGCGGCGATCTACCCTATCACACCCTCAAGCCCTATGGCAGAGGTTACCGACACATGGTCTGCGTCCGATAAGAACATTTTCGGCGAGCCTGCAAAGTACATCTTTGGCGCCAACGTAAAGGTCGTTGAAATGCAGTCCGAGGCAGGTGCGGCAGGTGCGGTACACGGTTCTCTTGCTGCAGGTGCTCTCACAACAACTTATACAGCTTCTCAGGGTCTTCTCCTTATGATCCCGAACATGTATAAGATCGCCGGCGAGCTTCTTCCCTGCGTTATCCACGTTTCCGCTCGTTGCGTTGCATCTCATGCACTCAACATTTTCGGTGACCACTCCGACGTATATGCGTGCCGTCAGACCGGTTTCGCTATGCTCGCAGAGTCTAACCCCCAGGAAATTATGGACCTCGGTGCAGTTGCTCACCTCGCTACAATAAAGAGCAGAGTTCCCTTCCTCAACTTCTTTGACGGATTCCGTACATCTCACGAGATCCAGAAGATCGAGACGTGGGACTACAAGGATCTCGCAGATATGGTCGACCTCGATGCTGTAAAGGCATTCAGAGAGAGAGCTATCAACCCCGAGCATCCCGTTCTCCGCGGTTCCGCTGAAAACGGCGATATATTCTTCCAGCACCGCGAGG
>JAZSLE010000103.1:0-3246 GCA_045535215.1 Eubacteriales bacterium | reverse complement strand
CAAGTCCCGAAGCAGCGGCGGTTGCCGATATGAAGAATATTCTGACTCGACGATATCCCCTTTGTGAAATACACATCTACCCTGCCCTTGTGCAAGGACCCGGAGCTCCAAAGGAATTATGCGACGGCATAGTACACTTTGACAACGATCCCGACTGCGACTGCATCATAATAGGTCGAGGCGGCGGTTCGATAGAAGATCTGTGGGCATTTAACGATGAAACTCTTGCAAAAACAATTTTTGCCTGCAAAACGCCCGTAATATCCGCTGTCGGACACGAAACAGACTTTACAATATGCGATTTTGTTTCGGACGTAAGAGCACCCACTCCCTCAGCGGCTGCAGAGCTGCTTTTCCCGGACAGAAACGATATATTGTTCGGACTTGACTCAATGTCCGAATCGATGCAAACGTGTATGCTCGGTAAAATATCTAAGGCAGAGCAAGCCCTTTCAATTTTCTCACCGCAGAAAATGATTCAACGCATCAAGCGTACCTACTCGGATCTGTCCGATTCGCTTGATCACTGTGACAAAAAAATATCGGAGCGAATTCGATCCAAAATGTCCTCAAAAGAGGAAAAGCTGATAATGAAGGCCGCTCTGTTAGAGGCGCGCTCACCATTGCACCTTTTATCAAAGGGCTATTCACTTGTCAGAACGGATGAGGGCGAAAACGTAAAAAGCATATCACAGATAAACGGTAACGAAACCCTGCGTATCCGCGTTTACGACGGAGAATTCGGCGCTACCGTAACGGACATATCAAAAAACAAATCTGAAAGCGCAAAGGAGGAAGAGATCAATGCCTAAAAAGGAATTGACATTTGAACAAACACTTGAAAAGCTTAACGGCATTCTTGAAGAGCTTGAAAATCCCGATACCGGCATAGAGGAATCTCTCGCCCTTTACGAAAACGGTATCAAGCTTTTGCGCGCGTGTCAGAAGAAGCTTGAAAATGCAAAGCAAAAGATAAAATACATCGAAGAGGCAAACGGCGATGCAAACGAATAATGTTTTAGGCAAAAGGATATCCGACTCTGCTTTGGCGGTTGAAGAATACCTTAAAGGCTTTTTCAACGATCGCGACGAGGATTACGGCATCATAAACGAGGCTCAGCTTTACAGCCTTCTAGCAGGAGGAAAAAGGATTCGTCCGTTTCTCGTGCTTGAATTCGCAAGAATGTTCGGTGCATCGACCGAAAAAGCGCTTCCCTTAGCCGCCGCAATAGAATCAGTACACACCTTTTCATTGATACACGACGATCTTCCGTGTATGGACAACGATACGTTGAGACGAGGAAAAAACACGTGTCACGTTGAGTTTGACGAAGCTACCGCGCTTCTTGCGGGAGACGCTCTCTCGATCGCGGCATTTGAGATACTTTCCGAATCAAAGCTTGATGCAAATCTTATCTTGAGAGCAGTAAAGGCACTCGCGAAGTCATCCGGCAGAAGCGGAATGATCGCAGGTCAGATAATAGACCTCGCAGGAGAAACAAAGAGCCTTCCGTACGAAACTCTTATAAAGCTTCATTCTCTCAAAACCGGTTGTCTTATAAGATGTGCATCTCAGCTCGGATGCATTGCCGCAGGTATTGAGGAAAGCGACGAAAGATATAAAGACGCGGATGACTACGCCGCAAAGATCGGTCTCGCATTTCAAATAAAGGACGACATACTCGATCGTACCGGAGACACTTCAACGCTTGGTAAAACTATTGGAAAGGACGAAAAAAGCAGTAAGACCACCTTTCTTTCGTTTATGAGCATTGAGGATGCATATGAAAATGCCAAACGCCTCACAGACGATGCGATATCCGCGATATCAAAGTACGATAATTCCGATTGCCTGTGTGAGCTTGCAATGTATCTTCTTGACCGCAATTCCTGATCATGAGAGTAGATCTGTTATTGGTTAAATTGGGACTTGTAAGGTCCAGAGAAAGCGCCAAAAAGCTTATTTCGATCGGCGCCGTATTCTATAACGGTAAAAAGATATCAAAGCCCTCGTTGGATATTCCGTACGAAGAGGGAAGTGATAATGACGTCGATCTCGTTGTAACCGAAGCGCTCAAATATGTGAGCAGAGGCGGTTACAAGCTTGAGGGAATACTAACGTCTGCGAATATAAGCGTAAAGAATGCCGTATGTATAGATATAGGCGCATCCACCGGCGGCTTTACCGACTGCTTGCTCCAGAACGGAGCAAAAAAGGTCTATTGCATAGATTCGGGATCGGGTCAGCTCCATCCTGATATTGCATCAGATAAAAGAGTGGTCTCATTTGAAAAAACCAACGCGAGATATCTCACAAGCGAACAGATTCCGGAGCTTGCCGATATCATCGTAATGGACGTTTCCTTCATATCGCAGACCTACCTTCATTCCGTAGTATCCCGCTTTTTGAAGGACGACGGAATGTTCATAACACTTATCAAGCCGCAATTCGAGCTTTCAAGAAGCGAGATCAAAAAGGGTGGCATAGTAAAAGAAAAAAGAGAACGCCATACAGCAGTACAAAGAGTCGTAAGATCGTGCGAGGAAAATCAGCTTTTCCTTTCATGTATATCAGACTCAAGCATAAAGGGCGGTGACGGCAACATTGAATACACCGCTATATTTAAGCATCATACCGAGAAGGAGTGCGACGTAAGACTTGCCATTGAAAAGTTGTCGTAGCCTTCAGAAAGGAAACAAATTGAAAACCGCTGCCATAATAACAAACTTTAATACACCTCATAAGGCTTCCGTTGCTCAGCTTGTTGCAGAAAAGCTTGCGAGCAGAGGCACCGACATTATAGTTGATTCAACTGCATCGAGAGCTATCGCAAAGAATCTCCCCGATTTTCCGAAGCATACCTACGTTCAGCCGGATAAGCTGTGTCAATCGGCAGACTTCGTTGTGGTACTCGGCGGAGACGGAACTTTGTTACGGGTGGCAAAGGATACGATGGAAATGGAGATTCCGCTTTTGGGAATTAATCTGGGAACGCTGGGATTTTTGGCGGAGGTTGAGCAAACCGGAATTGAACAGGCGATGGAGAAATTGTTGGCGGATGATTTTCATATTGAATCCAGGATGATGTTAGCCGGAAAAGTGAAGGATATGGAAATCAGTGCTCTGAATGATATCGTTTTAACAAGACGGGGAGATTTGCAGGTAATTGGTTATCGTATTTATGTCAATGGTCTTTATTTAAAAGATTTTTTTGCAGACGGAATTATTGTCAGTACACCAACCGG
>JAZSLE010000127.1:0-3652 GCA_045535215.1 Eubacteriales bacterium | reverse complement strand
TGTCGGCAGGAATGAGGTATCTGCCGTTCACTACGTTATGTTGGGTCTCTATGAGATCGGTGACCGCCTTTATCGTAGCATACTGATCCTTGCCTATGATGACGAGCTTGTCGTTCTTTACACAGATGACGTATTCGTCATCGCCGAGAGTTTCGTATACGCTTCGGCTTTCGGATCTGTTCGTGTATCCGATAAGTATCTCCTTGCCTTCGACCGTGACCTCCTCGCCGTATTTGTATCCGCGGACGAAGTCGTCGTGAATATTTCCTTTCCACAGCTCCTTGAATTTCTCTTCAAAGGCTCTGTTAAGGGTAGACGCGGCTATTGTTTCGTATTCCGCAGCCTTTTCGGGACATACTATCGCGAACTCGGAGCCCTGCTCCGTGAATATAGCAAGACCGTCGTAGGTGAACGGAGTTGTTTCTGTGGGAGTTGTCGTTTCTTCTGCGGTGGTCGTGTCACCCGTGTACGTGTTGTCGGGTGTCGGCGCAGAGCAGGCTACCGATAGCATTAACATCATAAGTGAAAGACAAAGTGCCGCAGCACGTTTTAATATTTTCATATCGGACCTCCGCATAGGGTTCTTGTCAGATTATTGCCTCTACCGTTTCCGTTGGGCGTATCTCCATAGTTTGCTGTATGCCTTCTCCCGAAAGCGAAAGGAATGCATTTTGAAGCTGATCTGCATCGGGAAGCTCGTGGAGAGAGGAAAGACCGAAAACTCGGAGAAATTTGTCGGTGGTTCCGTAAAGAACGGGTCTTCCGGGTGCATCAAGGCGTCCGCAGGGAGCGATAAGCTCCTTTTCTGTAAGAGTCGATACGGCGTATGCGGAGTCTACACCGCGTACGTTATCTATAAACGCTCTTGTTACAGGTTGATTATACGCTACGACCGAGAGGACCTCAAGCGAAGAGGCCGAGAGGTTTCCGCCTCTCTTTATTCCGAGAGCTTCGCGTATGTAGGGAAGGAACTTTTCACGTGTACAGAGCTGGCAGGTATCAGGGAGCATAAGGAGGACGAGTCCTCTTTTGTTTTCCTCGGAGCTGTAGAACTCTTCCATGTGTGAAACTATCTTTTTGACATCCTTCGGAGTCATCGAGAGGACCTCTGCAAGCTTGGTATATTTTACGGGATAGCCTGCCGCAAACAAGATCGCCTCTATGCAGGATTCTACGTCAACTATAGCCTCAAGCAGCTCCTTTTCGTCGTTTATTACGGCGTCATTTCTTTTTTGTGATGTGGCAGGGGCTGTAGTCACCTCTGGGTTATTTATATTCTGATTATCCATTTGTCACTCCGTTAGTTAGTTATATGCGGTAAGCTCGCTCTCGGCGTTGCCGTCAGAATTGGTCTTTGCTTTTGTGTACGAGCTGTTGATCTCAAACACTGTGTTGAGTCCGTGAAGGGATGTGAATTCCTCCGGACTTTCTATTATGACTATCTGACCCTGCTTTATGAGTTCAAGCACGCCGATAAAGATTGCGATAAGCTCGGGTCTTGTCTTTGCATCGTCGAGAATGTCGTGGAGAGATGCCTTCGGCCTTCTCTTGAAGTGTGAGATTATTCCCACTATCTTTTCCTCTACGGGAACGATGGGACGCTTGATTATAGGTGTTATCTTAGTTATGCCGTCCGTCTTTTCACTGCGCTTGTAGGCAAATATATGCTTTGCCGCCTCAACGAGCTTTTCGGGCTTCTGATCTGATACGAGAGAGCGGTCGGGAGATATCTCGTCGGTGTCCTTGACCATTCTGCCGCCGTATATTGCGTATCTTTTTCGAAGTATATCCGCGAGTGCCTTCGCTCTTGCGAGTCTTGCAAGCGAGGTGGCGAGATCCTCTCTCGGGTCCTCCTCTTGCTTTTCTGCTCGGGGAAGTATCAGTTTGCTTTTTATGAGCATAAGCTGGCTTGCCATGGTTATGAACTCTCCTGCGAGTTCCATATCCATTCTTTCGGCTTGCTCGATATAGTCAAGATATTGCTCGCAGATGAGCGATATCGGTATATCGGTTATGTCTACCTTGTTTTTTTGTATCAGATTGAGCAGAAGATCAAGGGGCCCCTCGAATTGCTCAAGCTTGTAGTTTAAGTCTTGCATATCAGAGAACCAATCCTATCAGTCCGTATATTGCGGAATATATTCCGTTTATTATAAAATGTGTAACGGTGGAAATAGGGAGGGAGAGTATTCCGGATCCGAGAAGAACGAGCGTTACTATAAGGATGATCCTTTCGTACTTCATTATTCCGAAGTACATCTTTGGAGGAAGGAAGGAAAGAAATACTCTTGAGCCGTCAAACGGCGGGATTGGGAGCATATTGAATACCGCAAGCGTAACGTTCATGTATGCACCATAGAAAAAGAACATATCGAATATGAGATAGATTATCGCCGTGCTTTGATCCATCGGAGGGAAAATGTATGACACTACCGACAGAATCGCATTCAGTATCATAAACACAACGGCGAGAAGGAAGTTAGAAACCGGACCTGCAAGTGCAGTAAGCACCATGCCCTTTTTCGGGTTGTTGAAGTTTCGCGTGTTTATCGGGACGGGCTTTGCCCAACCGTAGTGGAAGAAGATCATACAGATAGTTCCCACGAGATCGAGATGCTTGATCGGGTTGAGTGTAAGTCTACCGAGATTTTTTGCCGTCGGGTCCCCCATCTTATAGGCTATATAGCCGTGTGCCGTTTCGTGAAGCGAAAGAGAAAGAAGGGTTATCGGTATCGACAAAAGCAGTATGATTATATCGTTTGTCGAGAGTGTTCCTCTCAGAAGATCTATTAACATTTACCGTGTTTATCCTTTCACAAAGCAAATTGTAAGGGCTCAGAGGCAGACTCCGAGAATTATGTTTTTTATTCTGTCAAGACCTGTGCCGTTGAGTGCGGAGAAGGGAATGAACTCGGGCTTTGCGCCGAATATCCTTTCTGCCTCCGCAAGCTGAGGGGACTCTGACAAACTGCCGATCGAGCGCTCAAGCTCGGTCTTGTTGAGCTTATCCGTCTTTGTCATTACTACGCAGTAGGGTATCTGCATAGCGTTCATGTATTCGAGCATGGTGGCATCGTCCGCCGTTATGCCTACGCGTGAGTCTATCAGCTGAAGTACAAGAACAAGATCGCTTATGCGCTTGTTGTTGGTAAAAAACGCGTCGGTTATTCTGGAGAGCGCTGCCTTTTCGGCGGGGGTACGCTTTGCGTATCCGTATCCGGGAAGGTCGGCGAGCATCAATGCCTTGTCAAGCTCGTAAAAGTTTACGGTTACGGTCTTTCCCGGCGCGGATGACACTCTTGCGAGCGATTTGCGTCCGAGAAACTTATTTATGAGAGTGCTTTTTCCAACGTTGGATCTTCCTGAAAGAGCAACGGTGGGGAGATTTTTTGAAGGGAACTGCTCGGGGCGTCCTGCACTCATAAGCAGTTCCACATTGTTAAAATTGATCTTTTTCACTTTTCCTTGTGGTGAACACGTCTTATCTCAACGCCGATCGGATAACGTCGTCGACGGTAGAGCAGGGAACGTACTTCACCGACTCCTTAATGGATATATCAAATTTGTCGGTCTCCGGGAGATTATCCTTTGGAATGAGAACGGTATGTATGCCCGCCGCCATTGCCGCCATGGATTTTTCCTTCAAGCCGCC